>CADBTH010000027.1 GCA_902797495.1 uncultured Ruminococcus sp. | reverse complement strand
GAAGCGGACGCCGACGTGATCGGAGCGGAGGACGACATCGCCGAGCTTTACAAGTCGAAGGAGGGGATAGACGTCCTCATCGCCGACGAGTGCCAGTTCTTCACGGAGGATCAGATCGATCAGATGAGATACCTCGTGGATCATTACGATCTTCCCGTGATGTGCTTCGGGCTCCGGACTGACTTCAGGACGAAGCTTTTCCCCGGCAGCCGCCGTCTTTTTGAGCTCGCGGATTCGATAACGGAGATAAAGACGATCTGCTCGTGCGGCGCAAAAGCGACCGTGAACGCGCGTATCGCGCCCGACGGCAGAGTCATCACGAGCGGTCAGCAGGTTTTCCTCGGCGGAAACGACAGCTACGTTGCCATGTGCCACAAATGCTATAAAAGACATATCGAAGAAGATAAAAACAGAACTTAAAGGAGACTGAAATGGACATCAAAGAAATTCTTTCAAAGGTAGACCATACTCTTCTGTCGCAGAGCGCGACGTGGGAAGAGATCAAGACGATATGCGACGACGGTGTGAAGTACGCGACGGCGTCCGTATGCATCCCGGCGTCTTACGTAAAGAGCGCGAAGGAGTACGTCGGAGATAATTTGAAAATATGCACGGTCATCGGTTTCCCGAACGGATATTCCACGACGGCCGTTAAGTGCTTTGAGACTGAGGACGCCGTTGCAAACGGCGCGGACGAGATCGATATGGTCATAAATATCGGATGGCTGAAGGACAAGAGATACGGCGACGTCCTCGACGAGATAAAGGCGGTGAAGGCGTCGTGCCACGGGAAACTTCTGAAGGTCATCATCGAGACCTGCCTTCTGACTGACGAGGAAAAGATAAAAATGTGTGAGATCGTCTCCGAGTCGGGAGCCGAGTACATCAAGACTTCGACCGGCTTCTCCAAGGGCGGAGCTACAAGAGAGGACGTCGCGCTCTTTGCGAAGCACGTCGCGCCTCACGTTAAGATAAAGGCGGCGGGCGGCATCTCGTCGATCGCCGACGCCGAGGACTTCATCGCGCTCGGGGCGTCCCGTCTCGGCACGAGCAGGATCGTAAAAAAAGTAAAGGAGGACGACCTCGCCTGACGGCGCGGGAGAACGGTATGGCAAACTATCCTACACCTCATATAAACGCATCTCCGGAGGACTTCGGAAAGACCGTTCTGATGCCGGGAGACCCGCTCAGATCGAAATTCATCGCTGAGAACTTTCTCGAAGACGCACGCCTCGTCAACAACGTCAGAGGAGTCCACGGATACACCGGGCTCTATAAGGGAGTAAAGGTCAGCGTTATGGCGAGCGGAATGGGGATCCCCTCGATCGGGATCTACTCGTACGAGCTATTCAATTTCTTCGGAGTTGAAAACATCCTCAGGATAGGCTCGGCCGGCGCTATGCAGGAAAACATCAGAATAAGAGATATCGTCATCGGTCAGGGAGCGTGCACAAACTCGGACTTCGTGTCTCAGTACGGCATCTCCGGAAACTTCTGCCCGATAGGAAACTATGAGCTTCTGACTCTCGCGGCGGCGGCGTGTGAGAAGGTCGGCGCGAGGTATCACGTCGGCAATCTTCTCTCGTCCGACACGTTCTATTCCGACGACACGGCGGCGAACGCCGCCTGGATGAAGATGGGAGTCATGGCGGTCGAGATGGAGGCGGCGGGCCTCTATATGAACGCGGCGAGAGCGGGAAAACGCGCGCTCGCGATCTGCACGATCTCCGACCATCTGCTCACCGGAGAGGTGACGACGGCGGAGGAGCGTCAGAACTCGTTCACTCAGATGATGGAAGCATCTCTTGACGTCGCGGTCGAAGCGGAGAAGCTCTGACGCCTTCGGAGGTATTTGATGAAGAGAGTTTTTTTGGTCATACTCGACAGCTGCGGATGCGGCGAACTGCCGGACGCCGATCTCTTCGGCGACGTCGGCGCGCACACTCTGAAGAGGATATCGAAGAGCGATAAATTCAGCTGCAAAAATACGAGAAAGTACGGAGTCGCCAATATCGACGGGCAGGAATATCTCTCGCCCGTAAAGAATCCGAAGGGGGCTTACGCCCGCCTTGCGGAGCGCTCCATGGGAAAGGACACGACCATCGGTCACTGGGAGATCTCCGGCATCGTATCCGAAAAGCCGCTCCCGACCTTCCCGAACGGTTTTCCGGAAGAAGTGCTCGAAGAGTTTTCGAAGAGATGCGGCGGAGTCGGCTGGCTCTGCAACAAGCCGTATTCCGGCACGGTAGTCATAAACGACTACGGAAAAGAGCATCTCGAGACGGGAAAACTGATCGTTTACACGTCGGCGGACAGCGTTTTCCAGATAGCGGCTCACGAGGAGCTATATCCGCCGGAAAAGCTCTATGAATTCTGCCGTGCGGCGAGAGAGATACTCGTCGGCGACGTCGGAGTCGGACGAGTCATCGCAAGACCTTTCGTCGGCGACCCGGAGCACGGCTTCACGAGAACGACGAACAGACACGACTTTTCTCTTGAACCTTACGGGCGCACGATGCTCGACGCGATCAAGGAGTCCGGGCGCGACGTCATCGCGGTCGGAAAGATCACCGATATATTCGCCGGTAAGGGAATAACGGAGAGCCTCTTCACTCACGGAAATACTGAGGGGATGAAGGTCACGTACGACCTGCTCGGGCGCGATTTCGAGGGGCTTTGCTTTACGAATCTCGTCGACTTCGATATGCTCTACGGACACAGAAACGATATCGACGGTTACGCCGCGGCGTACGCCGAGTTCGACTCGTGGCTGCCCGGTTTCGTGAAGGGCATGAGGGACGACGACGTTCTCATGATAACGGCGGATCACGGGTGCGACCCGGGAGACGTCAGCACGGACCACACGAGGGAGTACGTGCCGCTTCTCGTCATCGGAAAGAAGATAGAGCACGTCAACCTCGGCACGAGGGGCACTTTCGCCGATATCTCGGCGACGATATGCGATATGCTCGGAGTGGAGTTCGACTCCCCCGGCACGAGCTTTTATAAAGACGTAGTAAAGGAATAAGCGTTTTGATGGAAAGAGAATTTGATTTTGACGTAAAAGGGCTGGTGGACGAAGCGCGCGAGGCGATGATGGCGGCGTACGCTCCGTACTCCGGATATTTTGTCGGCGCCGCTCTCCTGACCGACGAAGGCAGAATATACAGAGGCTGCAATATAGAAAACAGTTCCTATTCTCCCACTAACTGCGCAGAGCGCACCGCTTTCTTCAAGGCGGTGAGCGAGGGCGAGAGAAACTTCAAGGCGATAGCGGTCGTAGGCGGAAACCACGGCGATATCAAGGGCTTCGCGGCCCCCTGCGGCGTTTGCCGCCAGGTGATGAGCGAGTTCTGCGACGTTAAGTCTTTCCTGATAATTCTTTTCGACGGAAAAGAGACGTCGGTGTTCACTCTCGAAGAACTTCTCCCGCTCAGCTTCGGAAAAGCTGATATGGAGTTATGAGGTTGAAGAGGGCCGCAAGAGCGTTGCTTCTCTTGTTGTCGGCGCTGATCGCCGTGTCTTTTGCCTCCTGCTCGGACGGCGGATCTGACGCCGTGAGCGAGGCGGATGTCGGGAGCGGGGAGATCCCCTACGCCGATCTTTCGATCGCGCTCGTAAGAGACCCCGCTTCGTACGCGTACGCGGCGGAGAACTCGAGCGTGTCCAAAGAACTTTCTTCCTTTGCGACTGAGCGCGGTTACGCCTTTTCCGAATTCACGGCCGGGACCCCGTCTGAAGAGGCGAGGCTCGAGACGGTCAACACCGCGGTTACGCTCGGAGCGAACGTCGTTGTGTGCGTGGGTAGATATATGCAGTCCGCCGTCATGACGGCGCAGAGCAAATACCCCGAGACTGCGTTTCTCGTCCTGCTCGCGGAAGAGGCGAACGAGACCGACGAAGTGACCGCGGCGGAGAACACTCATCTCGTAGTCTTCCGTGAGGAGGACGCGGGATACGTCGCGGCTTACGCGGCGCTTTACGAGGGATCGAGGACTCCCGCTTTCTTCGCTTTCTCTCCGACCCGCTCCGCCGCTCACTGCTTCGGCGGATTCATCGCGGGGATTAAAGACGCGGCGAACGAGCTCGGGATCGACGGCGTGAAGGTCATATGCAGCGTCGAGAACGACTCGGCGATATTCGCGCCCGACGGGTCGCTATCCGGCAATTCCGCCGACGACCTGTTCGCGGAAGGCGCGGATCTTATCGTCGCCATGGGCGCTCAGGTGAACGTATCAGAGGAGGCGTGCTTCGCCAACGGGGCGAAGCTGATCCCCGTCTGCTTTGACGCGGAGGACGATCACGGAGTTTTCTCGCCGTACCCGAGGTACGACTGTGCTCCCGCGGCGAAGAGGGCTCTTGAAAGGCTTTCCGCGAACGGCGGAAAATGGTCTGTCCGCGACGCGGGGACTTACGGAAGAGAAGGGCTCGCCGAGGGATGTATCACGCTTTCGCGGAGCGACGGCGTCTTCGGCGGCGAAGAGCTTCAAAAGATAGCTCAGAGGGCTGAAAACGGAGAGATCCGCATCCCGCTCTGCGAGAACGCGGACGACGCCGCAACGGACGGCGTTCAGGTAATATATATCGGACAATAATAAAACGGAGGTTTTCATGAGAACTCTGGACATCATACATAAGAAGAAAAACGGCGGAGAGCTTTCCGCCGAAGAAATAAAATTCATCGTCGACGGATTCACGAAGGGCGAGATCCCGGACTATCAGATGTCGGCGTTCGCAATGGCGGTCTGCTTCGTCGGAATGACGGAGACCGAGGTTTCGTGTCTTACCGACGCCATGATGCGCTCGGGCGACACGCTCGATCTGTCCGCGTTCGGCGACCGCACGGTCGACAAGCACAGTACGGGAGGAGTCGGAGACAAGACGTCCCTCGTCGTAGCCCCCGTCGCCGCGTGCCTCGGAGGAATAGTTGCAAAGATGTCGGGGCGCGGACTCGGTCACACCGGAGGAACGGTGGACAAGCTCGAATCTATCAAGGGATTCGATACTACCGTATCCCCCGAACGCTTTACGGAGCAGGCTGAAAAAGTCGGAGTGGTCATCGCCGGACAGAGCGCGAACCTCGCTCCTGCGGACAAAAAGCTTTACGCCCTTCGCGACGTAACGTCGACGATCGATTCCATACCGCTTATCGCTTCCAGTATCATGAGCAAGAAGCTCGCCGCGGGCTCGCATTCGATAGTCCTCGACGTAAAGGTCGGAAGCGGAGCTTTCATGAAGGATATCGAGAGTGCGGAGAAGCTGGCGAGGACGATGGTCTCGATCGGCAACTCCTGCGGCAGAAAAACGAGGGCGCTTCTCACGAACATGGACGTGCCTCTCGGCCACGCCGTCGGAAACTCGCTCGAAGTCATCGAGGCGGCGGGCGTGCTGAAGGGAGAAGTGAAGGGAGACCTGTACGAGATCTGCGTCGCCCTCGCTTCGAACATGGTCTCGATGGTAAACGGCACGGGTATTGCCGACGCCGAGCGCGACGTCAGACGTGTGATCGACTCGGGCGAGGCGTTTGAAAAGATGAAGGAGTGGGTTGCCGCTCAGGGCGGAGACTCGAGATACCTCGACGACCCGTCTCTCTTCCCGAAGGCGAAGGTCGCGCACGAAGTCGTGTCTCCGTCGGACGGTTATATTGCGGGAATGGACACCGAGAAGATCGGCGACTCCTCGTCGATACTCGGCGCGGGCAGGCTGAAAGCCGGCGACCCGATAGACTATTCCGCGGGAATTGTGATCGCGGCGAAGACGGGCGAGCGAGTCTCGCGCGGAGACGTCATAGCGACGCTCTTCACGTCGGACGCGGAGCTTGCAAAGCGAGCGGAAGAGGTATACCTCGACGCGCTGACGTTCTCGGATACGGAGCCCGCCCCCGAAAAACTCATTTACAAAGTTATTCAATAAACGACATAAGGGTGATATATGAAAAGAGTAAGAAACGCGCTCTGCCTCATTCTCGCGCTCGTCATGCTCGCGGGAGCCGCTCAGTTTGCCGCGCGCCGCGCTCATGCCGCGACGTATAAGGCTCACGGGATCGACATTTCTGCATGGCAGAAGAACTCGGTAGACTGGGATCAGCTCAAAGCGTCCGGAGTCGAATTCATCATTCTCAGGATCGGAATTTCAGGCTCGAAGGATTCGTGCTTTGAGAGTTTTTACACCCAGGCAAAAGCCCGCGATATCAACGTAGGCGTCTACATATATACATATTCAAACACAGTTGCCGGTGCGACGGCAGACGCGAATAACGTGCTGAACTGGCTGAACGGCCGCAAGCTCGAGTATCCGGTCTATTACGACATGGAGGACGACAAACAGAAGGCGCTGACGAACGCTGAGAGGACCGCGATGTGCGAGGCGTTCTGCAGTACCGTCCGCAACGCCGGATATCTGTCCGGTATCTATACCGGCAGAAGCTGGATCAAGAACAACGCGATGCTTGACTACGCGACTCTCCGTCAGAAGTACGAGATATGGATGGCGATATGGCACGACCACACCGAGGGCAACCGCGATTACAGCTCCGAGTGCCGGATGTGGCAGTACGGCTCGAAAGGCCCTCAGCAGGGCATCAACGGCAACTGCGATATGGACGTCTGCTATTTCGACTATCCGACGTACGTCAAAACTCACGGACTGAACGGATATACGTCGTTCTATACGGACGACCTGACCTTCGATTCACCCGATTACGAGCAGTTATTCGGTCAGACGAACAACGCGGCGGTATATCTGACGGATTCGGGCCTTTCGATCCTCGCCGCGACGGATACAGACCCGTTCTTCTGTCTGAAGAATATAGGGCTTTCCGCCGATACGTATAAATACTTCGTGTTCAAGGCGAAGACCTCTTACGTCGGAACGGGGACTCAGAAGGTCTCGTTCTTCCTCTCCGCCGGAGCGATAAATTACTCGACGGAGCAGTGCAGAGTCGACGTCGATCTGCCCGAGACCGGAGAGTACGAGACGATAATCGTCGACCTGACGGGCCTTTCTCTCTGGACGGGAAGCATCAATCTGATCAGGATCGACCCGTTCAACGAAAGCGGACTGCTCTCTCCCATCGGAGAGGGTATCGTCGTAAGGCGTCTGAAGCTCTGCAGGACGATGGCGGACGCGATATCCGCAACGGAGGACTTTAAGTTCGACACTCCCGATTATACGGCTTTCCTCGGCGGGACGCGCAACGCGACGGCGACTCTGACCGACGACGGACTCTCCGTCAGATCGACTTCGACGAGCGACCCGTACGCGGTGCTGAATAATATCGACCTTTCCGCGGACGATTACAAGTATTTCGTATTCACCGCTAAGACGTCTTACGTCGGAGAGGGAGCGCAGACCGTTTCCTTCTTCCCGACGTCCGGCGGAACGAAGTATTATACGGAGCAGTGCAGGGTCGACGTATCGATACCCGAGAGCGGAGAATACGAGACCGTACTCGTCGATCTGTCGGCGCTCTCCATGTGGAGCGGCGCGGCGGATACGTTGAGGATAGATCTGTTCAACAATATGATTGCCTGTCCCGAAGGGGCGGGTATCGACGTGAGACGGATCAAATTCTGCCGCACTCTCGAAGAGGCGGAGTCGTTCATTCCCGAGCCGGAACCCGAACCTGAACCCGAACCGTCGCCATCCGTTCTTGTCGGCGACGCAAACGGAGACGGAGCGGTCACACTCAAAGACGTACTTGCTCTGAAAAGATATCTGTCCTCCAGCGGGGACGCCGTGAAGCGCAACTGCGACGTCAACGGAGACGGAGCGGTGACGCTCATCGATATCGGAGCGCTCAGAAAACTGGTAGCAGGATAAGATAAAACTTAATTATAAAGGAATAGTAAAAAATGAAAAGGATCTTATGTATTGCGCTGGCGCTCATAATGCTGGCGGCAGTTATCCCGCTTTCCTCCTTTCGCACAGACGCCGCGGCGATGAAGATCTACGGGATCGACGTGTCGAAGTGGCAGGGAAACATCGACTGGGCTAAGGTCAAGGCGGCGGGAGTCAAGTTTGCTATCATAAGGATAGGAACGACTCAGGGAAAGGATTCGTACTTCGAGACGAACTATAACGCCGCAAAGGCGCAGGGGATCGACGTCGGAGTATATTTCTATACATATTCAAAGACCCAGGCCGCGACTGTCTCGGACGCGCAGAAAGTTCTGACCTGGCTCGCAGGACGCAAGCTTGAATATCCCGTATATTTCGACATTGAGGATAACTCGCTTCTTTCCGGCTATACGAAGACGGACAGGACAAACTTCTGCATCTGGTTCAACACGGTCATTGAGAACGGCGGATATTACGCCGGAGTCTACACCGGTTACTACTGGCTCAACAACTACGTCGACGCCGCGACTCTTCGCGCGAGATATCCGATCTGGATGGCGAGATATCTAAACAGCGGAACGGATTCGCAGGATTACAGTAATCTTTGCGGAATGTGGCAGTACAGTTCCAAAGGATCTGTGAACGGCATTTCCGGAAACGTAGATATGAACGTCTGCTACACCGATTACCCGACTTACATAAAGAACAACGGACTCAGCGGATATACCGCTTCTTCTGCAGAACCTCCGAAGGCGGGTTACTACAGTGTGACCGCGTCGTCCCTGAACATCCGGAGCGGCGACTCGTCATCGACCGCTTCATACGGAACCGTTCCGAACGGGACAGAGCTTGCGGTAGTAGGATTCAATTCCGCCTACACGTGGGCGAACGTGCGTTATAACGGTATCAACGGCTGGTGCAGTATGACGTATCTGAAATACAAAAAGGCGTTCCCCGAGGTGCATGTTTCGTACAATTCAGGCGAAGTAAGTACTTCTGTTCCCGCCGGCGCCGCGCCTGCGGTATTCACAAACTATACCGTCAGCTCTGCCGTCCCGATCTTTGCCGGATATGAATTTATCTCGTGGAAGCTGACCAGGTCCTCTGACGGAAAATGGCAGAAAACCGACGGCACGTGGACGGCCGACTCCGCCGCGTCGGATCTCAAAACCTACGCGCCCTCGTCTCAGTTCGCGATTAACGAATACGCGCTGAACAGCGCGGCGGCGGCAGAGACTTATACTTTCGTCGCAGGATGGAATTACGTCGCACCGATACAGATGGCATATTACACGGTCACAACAAACAGCAGTCCGCTGATGGTCAGAAGCGCGGACAGTACGTCCGGTGCGATACTCGCGAGAGCCCCGAAGGGGTCGGAGGTCGCGGTGATCGGATTCAACGCCGACTGCTCCTGGGCAAGAGTCATCTTTGAGGGCGTCGAAGGCTGGAGCAGTATGACGTACCTGACGTACAAGGAAAGCTTCGGCAATATGACGATAAACTACGACGTGAACGGCGTTCCCGACGTATACTGCGAAGGGGTCGTCGCCTCGCCTTTCTCGACGGTCACGGTCGGCGGAGACGGTATCGGTGCGGACGGATACGAATTCAGGTACTGGGTACTGAAGCGTTCGTCCGACAATGCGATTTACTGCTCCGACGGAACGTGGGACGCCGCCGCGACGGAGGACCGGTTCGCGCACTTCTCGCCGAACGACGAGATATATCTCGGCTATTCGAATCTTAACCGCGCCGTGTCCGACGACGTATACACGTTTACCGCGTTCTGGGAAGAGACGGTAAAGATCAGGATCGGAGACGTCAACGGCGACGGCACTGTGAACCTTGTGGACCTCAAGGCGCTGAAGGCTCACCTCGCCGGACTGAACGACAGTATAGTTCTTCTTAACGCAGATCTGAACGGAGACGGCGCCGTGAACGTCAAGGACGTGGCGCCCCTCAAATCCATGATAGCCGGCAACTGACGGCAGCTTTCGATACGGAAATTATTCTATAAGAGGAAATAAAAATGAAAAGAATCTCAGCTCTCATCCTTACAGTTTCGTTCATCTTATCCGCCGCAGTATTTATGAGCGCGGGCGTGTTTGCAGACGGCGCGCCGACGCTGACGGTAACCAACCCTCAGACGGTGACTGCGGGCGAGACGTTCACGGTATCTGTTTACATAAGCGGTAACCCCGGTATCTGGTCGACTAAAATACTCCTTTACTTCGATCCCGAGCTCGTGTGCGAGTCCGTTACGGCGGGAGAGATATTCAGCGCGGGAGAGATGACTCTCGCAAACGATCTCAACCGCCCCGCGGCTACTAACCCGACCGCAAGGGCGGCGTTCGACGGACGCGGCGTCGCTCCGCAGGACTACAATTCCGCCTGCGTCTTCTTTATGAACGACGTCGAGGCCGACAAGACGGCAGACGGACTGCTCGCTACCTTCACGATGAGAGCTCCGTCCGAGGCGGGAACGTACTTCATCGGCGTTCTCGACGCCCTCGGCGACGTCATCAACAACGACAGCGAAGACGTGTATTTCTCCTACGTCAACTCTTCCGTTGATGTCGAGGCGGCGGTGACGGTCAGAGTAGGCGACGTCAACGGCGACGGCGTTACTAACTTCAAGGATCTGACTCTTCTTAAAAAATTCGTTTCGAGCTCCGTGACGATCAACGATATCGCAGCCGAAAACTCCGATATTGACGGCGACGGAGTCATCAATATGAAGGATATCAACGCACTTAAGAAGATGATCGCTTCCGCATAACTTAAGAATGAAAAAAAGAGCTGAAAAGCATTCGCTTTTCAGCTCTTTTTTTGCCGTCTATTTTCTCATCAGCCTCATTGAGTTCAGTATCGCGACGACGGAGACTCCGACGTCTGCGATGACTGCCGCCCACATCGGCGCTTTGCCGAGTGCGCCGAGTATCAGCACGACCGCCTTAACCGCAAGCGCGAAGACTATGTTCTGAATGACAGTTCTGCGAACCCTGAGCGACAGGTCATATGCTTCCGATACCTTTATCGGGTCGTCGTCGAGAAGGACGACGTCGGCGCACTCTATCGCGATATCGGAGCCGAGCGCGCCCATTGCGATGCCGACGTCGGCGGAGGCGATCGACGGTGCGTCGTTTATGCCGTCTCCCGTGAATACGGTCAGCCCTTCGGTCGCCTCCGATATCTCCTTAAGTTTCTTCGTCTTTTCTTCGGGAAGAAGCTCTGCCGACACCTCGTCGATACCGACCTCGCGGCATACGTCTTCAGCCGATTTGAGACGGTCGCCGGAGAGCATATATGTCTTGCGTCCCCTCGCTCTCAGCTCCGAGATCGCCCTCTTTGCGTTTCGCTTCGGCTCGTCGGAGAGCAGAATGACTCCCGCGTACACGCCGTTCTTCATCACGTGGATGCAAGTCCCGTCGACGTCTTCCGGCTCCACGCCGTATGAGCGCATCAGCTTTTCGTTGCCCGCGGCGACGCGCTCTCCGTTGACGGAGCAGGTTACCCCGAGACCGGGCAGCTCTTCATAATCCTCCGCGGTAAGGGGAGAGGCGCTTCCTCTCGACGCGTACTCCGCGCACACCGCCTTTGCGAGAGGGTGTACGCTTCCGGATTCCGCGCAGGCGGCGAGGAAGAGAAGCTCGTCTTCGCCGCAGCCGTGCGCCGCAATTTTTGAGACTTTGAAGCTTCCTTCCGTGATCGTTCCCGTTTTGTCGAAGACGAACGAGCCAGCCTTTGCCAGCGATTCAAGATAGTCCGAGCCTTTGATCAGTATGCCTCGCTTCGCCGCGTTTCCTATCCCTGCAAAGTACGAGAGGGGGATCGATATGACGAGCGCGCACGGGCAGGAGACTACGAGAAATACGAGCGCGCGTTTGATCCAGAGCGCGGCGTTCCCGGTGACGATCGACGGGATCACCGCAAGAAGGACTGCCGCCGTGATGACGGCGGGAGTATAGTACTTAGAAAAGGTAGTGATGAATTTTTCGCTCTTCGCCTTGGTGCAGGATGAGTTTTCGACGAGCTCTACGATCTTGGAGACTGTCGACTCTTCGAATACAGTATCGACCTTTATTTTCAGAACGCTGTTCTTACTCATCGTTCCGCTGAGAACGCGGTCGCCTTCCTTCACGTATACGGGAACTGCCTCGCCCGTCAGAGCGGACGCGTCGACGTTTCCGTCTCCGTGAACTATCACGCCGTCGACAGGTATCCTCTCGCCGGGACGGACGACTACCGTGTCGCCGACTGACACTTCCTCTATCGGCACTTCGCTTTCGACTCCGTCCCGCTCGACTGAGGCGCACGACGGCTTCATCGCCGTGAGAGATCTGATCGCGCTGCGGCTTTTGCCCACCGCGATGCTCTCGAAGAGAGAGCCGACCTTGTAGAAGAGCATAACGAATACCGCTTCGGGAAACTCTCCTATCGCCATAGCACCGATCGAGGCTACGCTCATCAGAAGATTCTCGCCGAAGATCTCCCCCGCGGCGATATTCTGCACCGCTTCGATCAGAACGTCGTATCCTGCGACGGCGTACGCGGGGAGAAAAATGAGAAGGTCGAACGGGAAGCGCAGATCGACCGTTTTATATACGATATAAGCTGCCGCGAGAAGGATCGCGCCTGAGATGATCTCAAAGAGTTTGCGCTTTTGTTTTCCGTTCATTTTAATATAACTTTGCAGTCGGGCTCGACCTTGGATATGAGTTTCGCTGCTTCGGCTACGACGTCGTCGAATATATCGTCGGCGGCTTCGATCGTCATCTTCTGAGCCATAAAGCTGATCTCGACGTTGTCGACGCCCTTCAGCTTCTTGACTTTTCTCTCCATCTTAGCCGCGCAGTTCGCGCAGTCAAGTTCCTCGAGTTTGTAAGTTTTTTTCATATTAAGTACCTCCGGGGTTTTTATTCCGTTACGTGTTCGAATCCCTGCGCGAGTATCGACGTGACGTGGTCGTCCGCGAGGGAATAATAGACGGTCTTTCCGTCGCGCCTCGTGCCGACGAGCTTTGAACGTCTGAGGATGCTGAGCTGATGCGAGACCGCCGACACCGTCATGTTCAGAGCCGACGCGATGTCGCGCACGCACATCTCCGACACCGAGAGCGCGTAGAGAATTTTAACTCTCGTCGAGTCTCCGAAGATCTTGAAAAGCTCCGCGAGATCGATCAGCGTGTTCTCGTCAGCCATTCTGCGGCCTACGTCCGACGCGAGAGAGTTCGTTTCATTCTTTTTCATGAGCGACCTCCGATGAATTAAAATATGTTCATTTGAATAACCGTACAAATGTATTATACTCCTTTTCCCCGCTTTGTCAATAGGTTTAATAAAAAAAGGCGGTGCATTTCTGCACCGCCCTTAGGGAATCGTAATTATCTGCCGAACTGGCAGTCGTTGTTACCGGATGCCGTGATCCACATTTCGAGCATGTTGATCGGGTCGTTGAAGTCTGCGATCCAACCTTCACGAGCGAAGTCGAAGTTGCCGGCTTTACGCTCTTCAAGGAATACGTTCCAGTCCTGAGTCTGGATCGTGAGATCGATGCCGACCTTCGCGAGGTCCTGCTGAATGGACTCAGCGATCGCAACGTGACCGGAGGTCTCATTCGTGAGGTACTCGATGGAGATAGGCGTGGATTCTGCGAGCTTGCCGTCTTCGAACTCGAAGCCTGCAGCCTCAAGAAGCTTGATAGCCTTCTCGGTTACAGCCTCTTCGTCGTTGTTGATAGCGTATGCGTCGAAGTAACCTGTTTCAGCGTCAGCCTTGAATACGCCGCCGTTGCCGTCAGCCATTCCGAGCGGGATGAAGCTGTTAGCAGCGATCTGACCTGTCTGACCGATGTTTTCGCAGATGTAGTCGCGGTCGATAAGGATGGAGAACGCTTCACGCATGCAAGCAGCCTGTGCGGGCGTCTTGCCTTCGAAGATGGAGCTCTTTGCGTTGAACGCTACGTAGTAAGTACCGAGCTCGTCAACGATGTGGAATTCGGGGTTGTCAAGGAGAGACGCGATCTCGTCCGTGGGAACGCTGTCAGCGAAGTCGATGTTGCCTGCGTTGTATGCGGCATAGATCGCCGTATCGTCAGCGGAGAGCATGTACTCGAGTTTTTCAACGGTGACCTTGTCAGCGTCGAACCAGTAGGGGTTCTTTTCGTACGTCATGGACGTGTCGTGATCCCAACCTGTGCAAACGTATGCGCCGTTGGAAACGAAGCCTGCTTCTTTGCACCATGCGCCGGGGTTGGTCTCCCAGTCTTCAGCAGCTTCAACAGCTTCTTTCTTTACGGGGTAGAACGTCGGGAATGCCATGAGGTCTTCCATGTAAGCGCAGGGAGCGGAGAGCGTGAACTCAAGAGTTACGTCGTCTTTTGCAGTAACTTCGATAGCGCCTTCGTCATATCCTGCGAAGCCGGAGAACATGTAGCCGTAGTCAGCCGCCGTGTCTTCGGAAGCAGCTCTCTTCCAGGAGTACTCGAAGTCAGCCGCCGTGAGGTCGGAACCGTCGGACCACTTGAGGTCTTTCTTAAGAGTTACCGTGTAGACCGTTCCGTCTTCATTCGTCGTGTAGCTTTCAGCGCAAGCGGGGACGCACTTGCCTTCAGCGTCGTACGTGTACAGACCGGAGAAGGAGTTTGCAGCGAGGCAAGCGCCGTCAACGGAGCTGTTGAGCGCGGGGTCAAGGTAATCGGGCTCGCTGGAGAGATTCAGACGAAGTGTGTCGGAACCGTTGTCGAGCTTCGTGTACATGAAGAACTTCGTTGCGTACGGGTTCGAGTAGATACCGGAAACGTAGTCCTTCTGGAGATATACGTCATTGTAGTAGTAGATCGGAATGACGCAGTTTGTAGCCATGAGGATGTCCTCAGCCTGGTGCATGAGCTCAGCGCGCTTTGCAAAGTCTGTTTCGGACTTGATCTCGGCGATGAGAGCGTCATACTGTGCCCAGTCAGCTACGGGGTCGATGAATGCGTCGGAGACGAGATCATCGGCGGACGCATCGTTTGCGGGGACTTCTGCCGTGTCGGGAGCCGCATCCGTGTCTTTCTCCGCTTCGTTGGAAGCGCAGGCAGCGAGAGATACAAGCATCATCACAGCGAGGAGCAGTGCGAAAATCTTTTTCATTTTTGGTACCTCCAAAAAAATTTGTAGTAAATTATTAATAGCCCATTTCTCCGTTTGTCCCGGACGGGAAAAGGGGAACTAATCTTATTTGTTCCAGCAGGCGACGAAGTGTCCGCCGCCGCGGTCTGTGAGCGCCGGACATTCCTCGGCGCATTTGTCCGTCGCGTATTTGCAGCGCGTACGGAACGCGCATCCCGAGGGCATATTGAGCGGGCTCGGAACGTCGCCTTCAAGTATTATACGCTGACGTGCTCTCGTTATATTCGGATCGGGGATCGGAACGGCGGAGAGAAGTGACTGCGTATACGGATGCTCGGGGTGGTCGTTCAGCTCGTCCGCGTCCGCGATCTCGACGATCTTGCCGAGGTACATTACCGCGATACGCTTCGATATGTGATGTACCACGAGCAGGTCGTGCGCGATGAAGAGATACGCGACGCCGAGCTTTTCCTGAAGCTCCTCGAACATATTGATGACCTGCGCCTGGATAGACACGTCGAGCGCGGATACGGGCTCGTCGCAGACGATGAATCTCGGCTCCGCGGCGAGGGCTCTCGCAATTCCGATACGCTGGCGCTGACCGCCTGAGAATTCGTGGGCGTAACGGCGCGCGTGCTCGGCGTTCAGTCCGACGAGGCTCATCAGCTCAAGTATCTTCTCGCGCCTTTCCTTGCGGTTGGAGCAGAGGTGGTGAACGTCGAGAGGTTCTCCGATTATGTCTTCGACGGTCATTCTCGGGTCGAGGGAAGAGTACGGGTCCTGGAACACCATCTGCATCCTGCGGCGCATCTTGTTTATGTTTTTATCGGTGACCTCCTCGCCGTCGAAAATTACCTTTCCGGCGGTGGGCTCGTAAAGCCTGAGGATGGAGCGGCCGACCGTCGTCTTTCCGCATCCGGATTCGCCGACGAGTCCGAGAGTCTCGCCCGCCTCAACGGTGAACGAAACGTCGTCGACGGCTTTGAGCGGCACGGTCTTGAAGAAGCCCGCCTTTATCGGAAAATACTGCTTTAAATTCTGAACTTCAACGAGTGTGCTCATTCTCCGGCGCCTCCTTCTTCAAATGCCTCTTTGACGTTCATCCAGCACGCGGCTTTGTGATCGTCGTTGATCCAGACTTCCTCGGGGACTTCCGTGAGGCATATCTTCATGGCGGCGTCGCATCTCGTGCAGAAAGCGCAGCCGGCGGGAAGATTCAGCATATTTATCGGCGTGCCGAGGATCGGCTCGAGTTTCTTTTTCATGTTGTTTAAGCCGGGGATCGAACGGAGGAGCCCCTTCGTATATTCGTGCTTGGGGTTGTAGAAGATCTCCGACGCGGTTCCGCGTTCGCAGATCCTGCCGCCGTACATTACGACGACGTTGTCGCACATTCCCGCGATGACTCCGAGGTCGTGCGTTACGAGGATGACCGCCATCCCGAGCTTTTTCTGAAGCTCCGTTATAAGCTCGAGTATCTGCGCCTGGATCGTAACGTCGAGCGCGGTGGTCGGCTCGTCCGCGATCAGGATATCGGGCTCGCACGCGAGCGCCATGGCGATCATGACTCTCTGTCTCATACCGCCTGAGAGCTCGAACGGGTACTGCTTGATACGCTTATGAGGCTCGTTGATACCGACGAGTTCGAGCAGTTCTATCGCGCGGGCGGTCGCTTCCGCGCCTTTTTTATCCGTGTGAAGGACTATCGCTTCCTTGAGCTGGTTTCCTATAGTGAAGACCGGGTTGAGGGAAGTCATGGGGTCCTGGAAAATTATCGAGCAGCATTTTCCTCTGAAATTCTGCATCTGCTTTTCCGAATAAGAGGAGATGTCCTCTCCCTTATAGAGGATCCTGCCTCCGGTGATCCGTCCGGTGTTCGCGAGGATCTGCATTATCGAGTAAGCGGTGACCGACTTGCCGGAGCCCGATTCGCCGACGATACCGAGTATCTCGCCCGGGTCGAGGTTGAAGCTGACTCCGTTTACCGCCTTGACCTCGCCCGATTCGGTGAAGAAGGAGGTGTGAAGGTCCTGTACGCTGATCAAAAACTGTTTATCCATCTTCGTCACCTCTTGAGTTTCGGGTCGAACGCGTCGCGGAGTCCGTCGCCGATGAGGTTGAGACTCAGCACTATGAGGCATATCATTACCGCGGGGAATACAAGTTTATAAGGATAACTCTGAAGTCCTGCGCGGGCGTTGTTCGCGAGAGAGCCGAGAGACGGCATCGGAGCTTTGACGCCTATTCCGCAGAAGGACAGAAAGCTTTCGGTGAATATCGCGGAGGGTATCTGAAGCGCGGTCGATATGATGATGACCGAGAGGCAGTTCGGAAGGATGTGCTTCCTGATTATCCTGCCGGGCTTCGCGCCGATCGTTCTCGCCGCGAGGATGTATTCGTTCTCCTTGATCGAAAGGATCTGGCCTCTGATAAGCCTTGCGAGACCTACCCAGTAGAGAAGACCGAAGACTATGAAGAGGCTGACCATGTTCGTGCCGAGCCGCGCGAGGAGAGTTCCGCTCTTGAATTTGAGCGTCTCGTTCAGCACGACGGAGAGCAGAATAATAATCAGCATATCGGGCAGGGAATAGATTATGTCGACGATACGCATCATGATAAGGTCGACCTTGCCTCCTATGTAGCCCGAAATACTTCCGTAAATCATACCTATGATGAGGACGATGATACTTGCGAAGAAACCGATGAGAAGGGAGATGCGCGTGCCGTAGATGACTCTGATGAAGTAGTCGCGGCACTGCTCGTCTGTCCCGAAGATGTGCGGGAAGCGCTCGCCTCCCTCGTCGATATATTTCTGCTCCATCTTACTGTATTCGAACGGGGCGAGGTTCTTCGCGCCCTTGTCGCGCTTTCCGTCGACGGAGAGTATCTCTTCGTAGCTGTAAGGGACGATCATCGGAGCGACGATTATCGTGATGATGATTATCGCGAGGAGGATGATGCTGATGACTGCGAGGGGGTTCTTGAAGAGCTTGCGCATACCGTCCTTGAAGAAGGTCGTGCTCTTGCTCATTACGTCCTGCTGACGCTTTTCTTCGTCGGTCGCGGGCCTGAACTGCTCCTGTGAGAACTTCGAGAGGTCGAGCTGCGCGCTTAGTAAATGCTTTTTGGGAATACCGTTGTTGTTATACATATCCGCCGCTCCTCTCATTCGTATTTGATGCGCGGGTCTACGAGCTTGTAGAGCAGGTCGCATATCAGGTTTGCTATGACCATGAGGGTTGCGAGGAATATCGTCGTCGCCATGATCAGAGTGTAGTCGCGGTTGGTGATGCCGCTGATGAATTTGCCGCCGAGGCCGCCTATCGTGAATATCGTTTCAACGACCATCGATCCCGTGATGATGTACGCGATCTGAGGGCCGGCGTACGTGATGACGGGGATCAGAGAGTTTCTGAGCGCGTGCTTGAAGATCATCTTCGTTTTGGAAACGCCCTTCGCTCTCGCCGTGCGTATGTAGTCCTGGCTCAGCGCGTCGAGCATGCTCGTCTTGGAAAGACGGGTGATGTACGCCATAGGATACGCCGACAACGCGATGACGGGTAGAACGTAGTTTTGCGTCGTCGGGCTCCAGACCGGGAACCAGTTCAGCTTTATACAGAACACGAGCAGCAGCAGAGTCGCCAGAACGAAGCTCGGCACCGCCGTGAAGAGAGTCGAGAAGAAGACGATTATCCTGTCCGGCAGTTTGTTCCTCATGAGCGCCGCGAGACTGCCGAACAGCGTTCCGAAGAACAACGCGACGACCATAGCCGAAATACCGAGCTTTGCCGAGATCGGGAACGACTCTCCTATGATATCGGAAATATTTCTGCCGTTCTTCAGAGAAACGCCGAAATCTCCGTGAAGGAGTCCTTTCATATAGAGAAAGAATTGCTCGACAAGGGGCTTATCGAGACCGTATCTTTCGTTGAGCGCCTTTATAGTGGATTCGCTCAGGGCTTTCTCACGGTTGAACGGACCGCCGGGGATCGCGTGCATCGTGAAGAATGTGATGGCGCATATAATCAGTACGGTTAGGATCGCAAGCAATACGCGCTTGATGACATATTTGACCATTTGCTGTTCTCCGAATCTGCAATATGAAGAGACTCATCGATGAAATTTTATGAGCGGTTCTGTCATATCGATAAATAATTTAGATTAATTATATAATAAAATCGATATTTTGTCAATAGTTAAAATAAATAATAGTAGCCGGCGTACAAACTTCCGTCCGAAAGCGGGGAAAGTACGCCGGCTTAAGCCTTGAATATTCGTTTTTTTCAGTTCACTCTGAAGTCGAATTCAACAGAGTTGTCGGAGGAATCGCGCGCGATCCAGGCTTTGAAAGCTCCGCTCTCCGTCACGAACTCCATATCCGCGTTCCAGAAGGCGAGGTCGGACGCTTTTATCTCGAACGAGACTCTCTTTTCTTCTCCCGGCGCGAGATAAATCTTTTCAAAGCCCTTCAGCTCCTTCACGGGTCTTGTGATACTTCCCACGAGGTCTCTGACGTAGAGCTGAACGACCTCTTCTCCCGCGTATCTTCCCGTGTTCCTGACGGTGCAGGAAACGGTCACGGAGCCGTCCTTCGTCATCTCACAAGACGAGATCGCGCCGTCCGAATAATCGAACGTCGTGTAGCTCTTACCGTATCCGAAGGGGTAGAGCGGGCCGATGGCGCAGTCTATGTATTTCGACTCGAACGTGCCGCGTCCGAACGCCGGACGTCCCGTTGACCTCTGATTGTAGTATACCGGGCACTGACCGGAGCGGCGCGGGAACGATATCGTCGTCCTGCCCGACGGATTGTACTTGCCGCTGAGGACTTCGCATACGGCGTTTCCGCATTCCGTGCCGGCGTCCCAGATATAGAGGATCGCCGCGGCGCGCTCTCTGATGTCCGTCATGATGAGCGGCCTGCCCGCCGCGATAAGCACGACAACGGGCTTTCCGAGCGCGAAGAGTCTGTCGAGGTAGTCGAGCTGATCCCGGCGGAGGTCGAGCGACGTCTTGCTCGTCGCCTCTCCGCTCTCCCACTCGGACTCAGCCATCGCCGCGACGATGACGTCGCAGTCCGAGAGGATTCTTATCGCCTCGTCGGGGTCGGGAGTATCTTTTCTGACCGTCGCGCCTTTGGCGTAAACTATCTCGGAGTCTTTGTATACGCGCTCCATCGCGTCTTTGATCTTTACCGTCTTT
>CADBTH010000026.1 GCA_902797495.1 uncultured Ruminococcus sp. | reverse complement strand
GGCTACAGCAGCTTCAATACGAGCACCATGTCCGGATGCTACGCATTCGTTTACACCTTTTCAAAATACCTCTTCGGAGTCGGCATTCCTTCTCAGAAAAGGACGTCCTCGGTGACCGTGACCGACACCGTTCAAAGCGGTAAGTACAAAGGCAAAGAGGTGACCGTCACAAAGCGGTATTATACTCAGATGCAAAACCTCGGGAACTGGTCGTCCGTCGGAAGCGGCTCGACAAACTCTGCGGTGCTCGCCCTTCTGAAAAAGGCGCAGCCGGGAGATATCGTTCAGTATTCAAGCTCCGGTACCGATACGGACGCCGCGGCGAAGATACGCGCCGGCACGAGCGGATGGACCGCAGACAAAGTCTACTACGCAACTCACGTCATGATGGTCTACAGCGTCTCGGACTCGGGTATCACTTTCATTCACGACACGAGCTCCAAAGGCGTCGTCACGAAATACGCGAAGTGGGCGAGCGTCACGGGCTCGGGAAGCGCGCTCGGCTCTTTCGCTAAGTCCGATTACGCCCTCTCGATGTACCGCTGCTCCAAGAACGTCGTGACGCAGAAAGTGACGTTCAACGCGGCGGGAGGCTCCGTTTCGACGGCGAGCAAAAACGTCACGATCGGCTCGACTTACGGAACTCTTCCCACTCCGACGAGAAGCGGCTACCTCTTCACCGGATGGTTCACCGCAAAGAGCGGCGGAACGCACGTCACGTCCTCGACGACCGTGAAGATCACGAAGGCGCAGACCCTTTACGCTCAGTGGAAGATCGCGAGCGTCGACCTCATCGGGCAGTACAACTTAAGCGACAAGAACTATTTCTACGGCTCAGATTTCTCCACACTCAACAACACCTACTGGAAGAGCCGCGACACGTCCGTCTCGACGATATCGGTCGACGGCTCCGTCACTCACGACGGCTACAATTCATTGAAGATCGTCAACGCGTCCGCCGGCGCGTCAGGCAAGGACCTGGCTTTCTATACGCTGACGAACGCCAACGTTGAAAACTCAGGGTACGTCGGCGACAGTAAAACGATGACGCTCAGCTTCTGGGCGAAGGCCTCCTCAAGCGGAGCAAAGATATACTTCCGCTGGGGCTACGAGGGCTCATACAGAAGCGTGACCCTTACGAACGCATGGCAGAAATACACGGTCCGCATGGACAAGACCACGTCGTACGGCAACTGGATACATCCTTATATCGACCGCGCGGGAACGGTCTGGCTGTGCGAATTACAGCTTGAAGACGGCGCGTCTTCATCCGAGTTCGTTCCGGAGAACGGATATATGAGCACGACGTCCAACGTCACGGGCGGAAAGTATACCCTTCCCGCCGCTCCCGCAAGATCGGGGTACGAATTCATCGGCTGGTACACGTCGAAGACGGGCGGAACGCAGATAACCTCCGACACCGCGGTAAAGAGCGGAAACATGATGGTATACGCTCACTGGGCGTCGACTTCCGCCGGGATCACAAGACAACCCGCAGACGTCGTCACGACAACGGGAGGAGTCGCCTCCTTCAGCGTCACGGCGACGGGCTCCGGACTCAAGTATTCGTGGCAGGTCTCGGCTGACGGAGGCGTCAGCTGGAACGACCTCGATCCGGCGTCGTTCCCCGGCGCCGCCTCCTCAAGCCTCAGCTTTACGACCTCGTACGAAATGGAGGGAAATCAGTACCGCTGCTCGGTGACTGACGGCGAAGGGAACGTCGCAGTCTCAAGCGCGGCTCTGCTGATCCTGAGAGACAGCTTTGTAAAGATCGTCGAACAGGACACGGAAGTTTGTTCCTACGGTTACGATCTCTCCGACTACGACTCTGACTGGAATACTATAACGATCCACTTCATCGTCGGCGGCGACGAGCCGTATCTCAGCCTTGTAAAAGGCAATGATCGCACGGTTACGTACAACTGTATCCAGTACGGCGTGGATTCTCCCAACAATAACAACAAAGTTATCGCGCAGGACGTATATACGGACGCCCACGGTTATCTTCACGTGACCGCGACGATCCGCAATTTCACCGGGCAAAACGTATTCTGTTCCTTCGGATGCTCCAATCCGAACTACGGATACTACTCCAGCGATCCCATTGCGGTCCGTTACGTCGTCGGCTTCGATACGGAGCCGCAGGACACCGCGGCGGTCGCGGGAGACGAGGTAAGTCTCAACTGCCTGACGTACGGCGACAGATCTTACAAGAGCGCCTACCGCTGGCAGGTCTCCGAAGACGGCGGCAACACATGGGCGGAAATCGACTCCGACGAATACTCCGGAGCCGATACCTCCACCCTGACCTTTACCGCGACTGAGGAGATGAACGGCTTTGAATACCGCTGCGTCGCGACGGACGAACGCGGCGCCGCGACGAGCGCGGCGGCGGGACTCACCGTAAAAGACTCTCCGATAGATATCGTCTCGCAGCCGTCCGACAGCTGCGTAAAAGACGGAGACGCCGCCTCCTTCTCGGTCGAAGCGGTGAGCGAGAGCTCTCTCTCGTATCGCTGGCAGACGTCTGACGGCGGCGATGCGTGGCGTGACGTCGGAAGCGCGGCGGCAGGCTCGGATACGAATACGCTCTCGTTCGAGGCTGACTCCGAAATGAACGGATCATTGTACCGCTGCGTGATAACGGACGCGGACGGAAGATATGTCGTTTCCCTGACGGGAAGGCTCTCCGTCACGGGCATCGCGCACCAGCCGGAAGACGCCGCAGTGTCTCCCGGCGAGACGGCGACGTTTGCAGTCGTCATGACCGGCGTCGGCGAAGACTCCGACGTGACGTACCGCTGGCAGGTATCCTCCGACGGAGGAGATACTTGGAGCGACCTCGATACGG
>CADBTH010000025.1 GCA_902797495.1 uncultured Ruminococcus sp. | reverse complement strand
GTTTTCGTTTTCAGTGATTTGCTCATTCATGGTTTGTTCTACCTCCTGTATTACACTTAACGGCGTCGATGCGCCGGCAGTGACTGAAATCGTTTTCCCGTATGGGAGTTTTATATCCGAAAGGCCACCCGCGTTCTCGATAAGATAGGTCTCGGGACACGCGTCTTTGCATATACCGTAGAGCTTCTGCGTGTTCGAGCTGTCGCGGCTGCCGATGACTATCACGGCGTCCGATCTCTTCGCGAGCTCTGCCGCTTCAGTCTGCCTTTCTTCAGTAACATTACATATTGTATCAAAAATAAATGCGTTTGTATATACCTTTTTCGCAAAATTTAAAGTTTTTTTCCATTCGTTCAAATTTTGCGTCGTCTGAGCGGCGATACATATCTGCAATTTATCCAAATTTTCGGTTCTGTTTTCGTCATTTTTACCATTTTCCCATTTTTCAAGCTCTTCGCAGCTCGCAAAAACGGCGCCGTCTCCGTTGAGACAGCTCATTATCCCGCGCACCTCGGGGTGCTCCTTCGCTCCGAGAAGGATGAAAAACTTCCCCTCGCCGGAGTTTTCGGCGGCGATCTGTCTGACCTTTTTTACGTACGGGCAGGTGCAGTCGAGAAGCTCGAAATTTTCGTATTCTTCCGCGAGGGACGAGAGCGCGTCCGAAACGCTCTTTATCTCTCCGTGTGCCCTGATGACGACCGTGATCCGCTCGCCCGACTTCACCCTCTGCACGATTGCGGGTATGTCGTCCGCCGATATCTCGCCGACGCCGCGGCGCCTCAGCTCCGCGTTGTACCCGTCGTTATGTATCAGCTTGCCGAGCGTGTAGATACTGCCGCCGTCGCCGTTTCGTATTTTCTTTTCGACCGCTTCCGTAGCCCTTCTGACTCCGAAGCAGAATCCCGCGTGTTTCGCGACAGTGATCACAGACGTCTCCTTCCGCGGCACGTCACTTCTTGCCGCGCTTTTTATTCTTTTTTCCGACGAGCGCCGAGTCGTCCGGCATCTCGTCCGGGTACGCGTATCCGCCGAGAGCGCAGGACGCGGAAAAGATCTTCATCGACGCCCTCTCGTACTCGCGCATACCGCCGTTCTCAAAGCCGAACTCGTCATACGGGATCGGCTTCCCTATTATGATCTCGTTCCTTCCGAACATATGAAGGTGGTTGTTTTTGCTCTTTATGAAGACGGGTATCGCGCCGCACTTCGCGTGGTAGGCGATCATACCGACGCCGCCCTTGACGGAGGTCTTCGTCGGGTCCGTCTTCTTGCGCCGTCCCCCCTGGGGAAAGACGTTCAGAAGTTCTCCTTTTTCGACGAGCGCGATCGAAGTCTTTATCGCCCTCACGTCGCTTCCTCCGCGGTCGACCGGAAAAGCGCCGAGTTTTCTTATCAGCGCGCCGAACGGCTTGAATTTGAAGAGCTCCTTTTTCGCCATATATCTGAGCAGTCTTCTGAAGGACGCCGCGAGAGCGACGACGTCGAGCATACTCGTGTGGTTCGGGCAGACGAGATATCCGCCCTCTTCCGGGACGTTCTCCGCGCCGGTTATCTTTATCCGGAACAAAAGCTTTACCACAGGGGACAAAAGCTTCTTTGCGCCTGAATAAAAGCTCATATCTCTACCTCTCAAAAGTTCGTCTTTTCAGCGATCACTTTCTTCATCGCGTCGACCGTTCCCTCGATCGTAAGAGCCGAGTTGTCGATTATGACCGCGTCGTCGGCGGGGACTGCGGGAGCGACATCTCTCGTTCTGTCGTTCTCGTCGCGTTCCACGATCTCGGCGAGTATCTTTTCGTAGTCGCACGCGACTCCCTTTTCGACGAGCTCCTTATAACGGCGAAGAGCTCTGACCTCGTTGGAAGCGGTCATAAAGAACTTCACGTCGGCGTCCGGCATGATGACCGTGCCGATATCGCGCCCGTCCATTATGACGCCTCCCCGCTCGACCATGTCGCGCTGGATGCCGAGCAGAAATTCTCTGACCGCGGGGATCGCCGAGACGGCGGAGGCGTACATCGAGATCTCGGGAGTCCTGATCAGACCCGAGACGTCCTCTCCGTTCATTATCACGCACTGAGTCCCGTCTCTGTATTCAAGTGAGAGCGAGATGCCGGAAAGGAGCGGCGTCACCTCGTCCGCGTTTTTGGGATCGGCTCCCGCGCGGCTGACGTAAAGTCCTACCGAGCGGTAGAGCGCGCCCGTGTCGACGTAAACGAGCCCGTATTCCTTCGCAAGTATCTTCGCGTAAGTGCTCTTTCCGACTCCGCTGAGTCCGTCTATTGCAATTTTCATTTTGTTCTCCTTGGTTTGTTTTTCCGTATACAGTTCCGCGGCGGCGTCTCCCGCGAGCGCGCCGGTGGAATATGCTATCTGAAGATTGTATCCGCCCGTGTACGCGTCGACGTCGACGACCTCTCCCGCGAAGAAGAGCCTTCCCACTTTTTTGCTCTCCATCGTCCCGGGACGCAGCTCCTTCACGTCGACCCCTCCGCACGTGACTATCGCCTCGTCGACAGGTCTCGTCCTCACCGGAGTGACGGCGAACTCTTTAAGAGCGTCGACGAGCGCGCGCCTCATCTCCTTCGTCACGGAGTTGACCTTGATCCTCTCCGGTATCCCGCAGGACGATACGACGTACGTGATCAGCTTGTGGGGCAGAAGATCCGCGAGCGAATTTATAAAATCCTTGTTCGAATATTTCGAGAAATCCGACAGTATCCTGCGGTCGAGCTCGTCGCGCGAGAGCGCAGGCTTTAAGTCAACGCTCATCGCGTAGCGCGACACGTCCTTCTCCGTCATATGCGACGAGGCGGAAAGTACGAGCGGTCCCGATACCCCGAAGTGCGTGAAGAGCATCTCCCCCATCTCGGAAAAGATCTCTTTGCCGCGGTCTTTGTCAGTGACGCTCAGGACGACGTTCTTCAAAGTCAGCCCCGATATTTCCGAAAAATCCTCGGCCGTGACTATCGGTACGAGAGACGGCTTTTGAGGGACGACCTTCAGTCCGAGTTTTTCGGCAAATGCATAACCGTCTCCGGTCGAACCCGTCAGAGGGTACGAGAGCCCTCCGGTCGCGACTATCACCGCCGCGTGGCGGTACGTTTTCTTCGTTATCACGCCGACGGCCTCTCCGTTTTCCGCGGCTATCCCTCTGACTCTCTCCCGTCTGACTTCGACTCCGAGCGAGTTCAGATTTTTGACAAATGCCTCCGCGATATCCGCCGCTCTGTCGGAAACGGGGAAAACTCTTCTTCCCCTCTCCGTCTTCAGCGGAACGCCCGCGCTCTCAAAGAACTTCTTCGCGTCGTCCGGCGTGAAACCGTATATCGCGCTGTAGAGAAACTTGCGGTTCTTCGTCACGTGCTTCAGAAACTCCTCCGGGTCGCAGTCGTTCGTGACGTTGCATCTGCCCTTTCCCGTGATGCGGAGCTTCTTTCCGAGCATAGGGTTCGGCTCGTAGAGAACGACCTTCGCGCCGCGCCGCGCCGCAAAGATCGCCGCCGTCATCCCGGCGGGCCCTCCGCCGACGACGGCTATACTGTTTTCGCCATTTGCAGAAAATGCTTTTTCCCGCGCCATATCACTCTTTTGAAGCCGAGCGGTCGCCCGCGCCCTTGTTGTAGACGTTGTACTCTTCCCAGACGGTCTCGAGCTTCGAGAGAGTCTTTCCGATCTCGTCCTTTTTCTTCTTACCTATAGCGACGATTATCGCGTTGATTATGCTGAGAGGAGCGACGAGCGAATCTCCGAAGGAGACCATGTCGCTCTTCGCCGTTAGGGTGGCGAAAACGCCCGATGCGATCGGAGACGCCACGCTGTCCGTTATCGAGATGACCTTCACGCCCGCGCCGAGAGCGTAGTCGACGGCGGACACGATCCTCGTCGAATACCTCGGGAAGCTGACGGCTATCATCACGTCGCGCTCATCTATTCTCATGAGCTGCTCGAAGACCTCGCTTCCGCTCGTCGTGCGCACGCGTCTTACGTCGTCGAAGACGAGGGACAGATAGTAGCTGAGGAAATCCGCGAGAGGAGCGGAAGAGCGCATACCGATGACGTATATCCTTCTCGCCGAGAGGAGCGCCTCTATCGCTCTGTCGAACGCTTCGCGATCGACGTTCTCAAGGGTCTTTCTGATCCTCTCCGCGTCGGACGTCAGAACGGAATCGAGTATCTCGCCCTCCGAAATCCTGTCGTCCGAGACCTCCATGCGCTGTACCGCGGTCAGTCTCATCCTGAGAGTCTCCTGGAGCGCCGAGTGGAACTCGGGATATCCCTCGAAGCCGAGCTCGATCGCGTATCTTACGACTGTAGATTCGGAAACGCCCACCTCGTCCCCGAGCTTCGCGGCGGTCATGTACGCCGCCTTGTCATAGTGATCGAGTATGTAATCCGATATTTTTTTCTGTCCTTTCGACAGAGTTGAATAGACAGATTCTATGATTTCAATAAGGTCGCGGCTCATGATCGGCTCCTTAAAAATTATTCATGATTACCTTTTATTATATAATATAAATTTTTATCTGTCAAGGCGATTTTCCCATCAAAAAAGGTCAATGGAAAAAACTATCATGCAAGTATATAATACTATAGAAAAAAGATTTGACAAAGCACCTTTACTGTGATATACTTTTACATTATAAAAACAGAGGATCGCTTACGATCCGACAAATTCAGCCAAGGAAGGGATCGGGAGAAGGCTCCCGGGTAACGTTATGAAAAACAAACTTCGCGCGGGAATAATCGGCGCAACGGGCATGGTAGGTCAGAGGTTCGTCACTCTGCTCCATGACCACCCCTATTTTGAGATCTCGGCGCTCGCCGCAAGCGCGCGCTCCGCGGGCGTTCCCTACGGAAAAGCGGTAGAGGGAAGATGGAAGCTGAAGGCGGAGCTTCCCGAAGACGTCGCGGCGATGACCGTGACGGACGCCGCGAATATCGAGGAGATGAAGTCGAAGTGCGATTTCGTCTTCTGCGCGGTCAACATGAAGAAGGACGACATCCTCGCCCTCGAATCCGCGTACGCAAAAGCGGAGATCCCCGTGATCTCCAACAACTCCGCCAACCGCTGGACGGACGACGTTCCGATGGTGATCCCCGAGATCAACGACGCTCACCTCGAGGTCATCGAGAGTCAGAGGCACCGTCTCGGCACGAAGCGCGGCTTCATCGCGGTAAAGCCGAACTGCTCCATTCAGAGCTACGTTCCCGCGCTGACCCCCCTGCTCAAGTACGGCATAAAGGAAGTAGTCGTCACGACTTACCAGGCGATAAGCGGATCGGGCAAGACCTTCCGCGAATGGCCCGAGATGATCGACAACCTCATCCCGTTCATTTCCGGCGAGGAGGACAAGAGCCAGTACGAGCCCCTCAAGATCTGGGGCGAGGTCCAGGGCGGCATCATCCGCGCGGCGGAAGAGCCGAAGATATCCGTTCAGTGCCTCAGAGTTCCGGTATCGGACGGACACACGGCGGCGATCTTCGTAAACTTCGAAAAAAAGCCTCCGAAGGAGGCGATCATACGCGAGTGGAACGAATACCGCGGCGTTCCTCAGCTCCTCGAGCTTCCGCACGCTCCGAAGCAGTTCATCACTTATTTTGAAGAGGACGACCGTCCGCAGGCGGCGCTCGACCGCGACCTCTACGGCGGCATGGGAATTTGCGTCGGCAGACTCCGCGAGGACGTCAACTTCGACTACAAATTCGTCGGTCTCTCCCACAACACCCTCCGCGGCGCGGCGGGCGGCGCGGTACTGATCGCCGAACTGCTCTACAGAAAAGGTTACTTAACGGCAAACGAATAAAAACAAAAAAAAGATCGGGGAGCTTCATCCGAAGCTCCCCGTTATTTATTTGCGTTTACTCATTTTCCGCTTTGCGCCCTGCGACGTCTGTAAAGATCGATGACGCATCCGGTCATGACGAGCAGAGCGATCGCCGCCGCGGCGATATAGGAAACGATCGGGTCTCCCGTCTGAGCCGCGGTCTTCGTCACAGTCGTTCCCGTCTGAGCCGCGGTCTTCGTCACTGTCGTTCCCGTCGGCGACGGTGTGCTTTCGATCGCGTCCGGAAGCGGCGAGGGAGCGGGATCAACCTTTTCCGGGACGGGGCCGTCGATAACGGAATCAAAGCCCGAATAGTCGACGAAGTTGTACAGCTCCACGTTGTCGAGAAGTATCTGACAGTTTATCCTTCTGAGAGCGATCACGGGTTCTTCGTTTCCGGCGCTGTCAAAGTACCTGTACATCATCCTGAATATCTGAGAAGCGGAATCGGTGATCCTGCCGTTTTCGATCACGGGATCGAAGTAGAGCCGCACCTCGCAGTTGTCCTTGAAATACTGGAACATAACGCGGTGGCGCTCGTTCAGACCGAACTCTGCCGCCTTTTCCGCCATCACATCTCCGGTATAGTTATCGATTATGCGGAAAACGCCCGAGTCGAAGTCGTATTCGCAGCCGTAGTCCATGCCGTATCGCCCGCCGAACGAAAAGCCGAACGACCTTCCGAAGCCGTCAATGTATTTTTCAAGGCCGGTGACCTCGACGTCCAGCGCTATAGTGTAGCTGCCGTCCTTCGGGTCATACATCGGCGCACTCGACGCAAAATCGTCGAACGGGAGATACCATCTCGGGTTGAGACCGGATTCGTCGGAGTCGTCGTACTCCCAGCGCGCGACGCGGTTGCCCGACTCTTCCTCTACCCATTCGCCGCCCTGATCGTATCCGAAATAGTACATATCGCTCTCTTTCTCGTAATCGAGAACGACGCGGTACGACTCGTCGACCTCGGTCGGATATTTGACGCTCTCTCTCGCGGGTGCGTATCCGGCAAAGCTCACAAATCCCTCAGGCTCTATAACGTCGCCCGTCAGAACGACTCTGTTCGATCCTCCGCAGGTCTGCGTGTACAGATCCTGCTGAGCCGTAAGGATACCGCTGCCCCAGCAGAGAGCGGCATTGTATCTGTCCTCACCCGTTCCGTCCGCATTATAGACAACGGCGGACATTCCGTATTCTCTGCCTATCGCGCCGCCCGTTTTGCCGTGATAGTACTGCGAATAATAGTGAGTATTATTGTCGATACAGCTCCACGGTATCGCGATCTCGTAAGTGGTCACGCCGTTTGCCGTGTCGGTGGTATAGTTTACTCCCGCGGGAGCGATCGAGACCTCGACCGTGCCGCCGACAAGCGGAGTCAGTCCGACGTTTTTATAAAGTTCCCACGCCTCCGTGAATCCACCCGCGATCTCTGTGTAGCCGAACGCCATGTCAGGTACGTCCGCCCTGCTCCACGGTTCTCCGTCGTAATACGGGTCGTAGAGTTCCGGACCGAGAGGCGAGACGGCGTTGTATCCCTCGGGGTCTATCTTCGTACGGAAAGCGTCGCCGTCCCACAAAGCATTCTTTCCGTTTTTCAGCGAGTGTCCGTCGGGGTCGTCGACCTTCACAGCTATGTAATAGAAGTTCTCGTCCCAGCGGAGCCACATCGTATAGCTCATATTGAGCGATTCCGGGTCGTAGCTGCCCGCGGGATTCACGAAGAAGAAAGTGTTGAGATCGTTGCCGCCCGGCTCCGGCGCGTCGTAGTCCGGGACGGCGATCGCGCGACCGACGTCCGCCTGACTGACGGATACGGTCGGCTCGCCCCATTCAGCCTCGCTGACGACGCCGTCGAGTACGGGTTTCGATTTGAAGTAAGGAGCCTCGACTTCGTCGACTGACGACGCGACGTCCTCCGGCGGCAGCCTGAAATAATCTTTTTCCGTCTCGCCGCATCTTGTGCATTTGTAAACGTAGTATCCGCTGACCCCGTCCGCATTGTAAACGGTGTCGATCTTTACGCTGAAATCGTGTCCGGGAGCGGGGATGACCTCGTCCGCGAGGATCGCGCGGCAGTCGTTACACGTCACTTTAGTATAACCGTCTTCGGTGCAGGTAGCGTCCTTGTGATCTGTCGTCGTGTTCGCGTGAGCGCACGGCTCTCCCGTCACCGTAAGTTTTCCCTGTACGACTCTGAATGCGACGTTTTCCCCCTCGGAGTTTATCACGTTCATCGGCATATAAACTATGCTCATATCATATACGCCGGGGGTAAGCTCCGACGTATCCAGAGCGATCGAGAAGAGTTTGCCGTCGGCGCGGATATCGTCGAACGTCGGGCTCTCATACTGCACGTACGTTGTCAACTTGTTTTCATATGAAACTCCGGCCGCCTCAAACGCAGCCTTAAGATTTTTGAACGCAATCCTTGCGAACGCCTCGGAGGGTTTCACGTCGCGCATCTTCTCTTCGTTCGAAGGAGAGAACGAAAGCGCGGAGTCGGGGAACACGTCTCCGTTTGCGAAGCTGTCGAACTTCATCCTGTCGTCGTAGACAAAGAAGAGCTGCATCGCCCACACTCCGGGATTGTTCGCTGCCGAAACGTCTATCGTCGCTTTGCCGTCTCCGCGGTCGATCGCCGCGTCTGAAACGGTGATGCGCGGTTCCGTGCTTGCCGGAAGCTTTACGGTGCATCCGTACGCGTCGTAGTAAGCCCACTCGTCAGCCCACTCCGCCTTCTTCGGGTTCGGACTGTGGAGAGCGCCTTCGTAATCCTCCCAAAGCTCAATCTGAAGGTCGCCGCCCGTCGGGTTGAGGGCGGGGTCGTAGGTGAATCTGAATCTGCAGACTCTGCCGTTGTCGAACGTGTCGACGGGAACGTCCTCGTCGAGCTCTTCGTCATACTGAAACCTCTCGCAGTCGAGAAGCGGCGATGTCCACTTTTTGCCGTCGAGCAGCTCGTGAGTCCGCGCTTTGAACGTTGCGATCTGTTCGGGGGTGTCCTCCCCGTCCCCCTCGCCGACGTCGTATCCGCGAAGGGTCATGAGCGCTCTCGTGAAAAGCCCGTCCGGCCCCGTGCGCTCTATCCCCTGCGTGAGGTCGGCTGTAGTCGTGACTCCCGTCGCCGACGTTCTCGAAAGAGTCAGGCACTCGGGATAGATCACGAAGAATTTGAGATACTCGTATCCGTCGACGTTGTTGGACACGTTGACGTAGATATCGAGATATTCGTCCGTAGACGGATCGAACACGGTATCCTCCGCCCACACGCTGAATCTGTTCTCCTCAGTCGGCGGAACTACGTCGTCCGCCGTCACCGCAAAGGCGGGAGAGACCGCGGAGACGGTCATGATCAGCACGATCAGGACTGCAAAAAACCTCTTCATAGTTTCCTCCTTCCGTCCGCTCTCCGGCGAACGGTCTTAGTTTGCATTTACATTATATCTCATTTTTACAATAAAAGCAATAAAGAGTACGGAAAATGCGGTTTAAAGCGCGCTTTAAGTATTGTTTCGGAAAGATGACGAAACCTCGTCCGAAAGTATGAACACGCAAAGGGTGTTCGTCACGGTCATCAGCGCGATCTCGAGGTCGGCGAGCTGCCACACCGTCTCCGGCGACGTCACGGATCCCGCGAGCGTGGCGGCGAACGAGAGGGCGATATACGCTCTCTTTGCCCGCCGTCCGCCTCCGAGGCAGGCGAGCGCCTCCATCCCGTAAAACTCCTGACAGATGACTGTCGCGAGGGCGAAAATGACGACGGATATCCCTATCGCCGCCGCGCCCGCCGGGCCGCAGAACGCCCCGTAGGATTCCATCGAGAGCGCGATCCCGTCGGAGCCCGAATCACCGGCGAGCAGGATGACGAGGGCGGTCATGGTGCACATGACGATAGTGTCGCAGAAGACCTCGAATATGCCGAGACACCCCTGGCTGTGCGGACTGTATGAGTTGGCGGACGCGTGCGCCGTCGGCGCGGTTCCGCACCCCGCCTCGTTCGAAAAGATGCCCCTCGTGACACCGAATCTGACGGCTCGGGCGACGCCGTACCCCGCCGCTCCTCCCGCGGCGGCGCGGAAGGAGAGCGCGCCCTTGAATATTTCCGAAAAAACTCCCGCGATCCTGCCGGTATTCGTGAGGATAACGTACCCCGACAGAACGACGTAGACGACGGTGAGTATCGGGATGACTCTGACCGTGAAGTCCCCGATCCGCGCGGCGCCTCCCGCGACGACGGCGAGGACGGTCAGCGCGATCGCGCCGCCGCAGACGATCTTCGGTATCGCGGGGAAGACGGACGAGGCGGCGTTGACCTGGACTATGTTCCCCGTCAGGATCGAGTTCGAGACGAGAAAGACGGCGAAGACGGCGGCTGCTCCCGCCGCGCCGCGCCGACCGACGTAACGCGAAAGCCCTTTCTTCATATAATAGTAAGCGCCGCCGTGATACTTCACGCCCCCGTCCGACTCCTCCCGCTCTCTGTACTTTACCGCGAGAGACACCTCGGCGTACTTCACGCTCATTGCGGCGGCGGCGGAGATCCACATCCAGAAGACCGCTCCCGCCCCTCCCGCCGTGATGGCGGTGGCGACGCCGGAAATATTACCGACTCCGAGAGTTCCGGCGAGCGCCATACTGAGCGCCTTGAAGGGAGACGTTCCGTCCCGTCCTCCGGATCTCTTCAGCTCGCGGAAAAACTTCACCGGATGGATCAGGTAAAAGAAGCGAAGTCTGACGGCGAGGTAAACCCCCGTCAGTATCAGGACCGCGGGCAGGACTTTGCCCGACAGATACGAATTGGTCGTTTCGAGAAAGCTCATACGGCACCCCGGAGAATCATCATTATTATATTGTATTTGCCGCGGGCCGGAATAATTCTCCGCGCCGCAAAGGTCGATTTTTAGCACTCTCGCATCCCGATGCGCAAAAACCTTTCGTCGTTCCGTCAAAAACCATTGTGAACTTTTTGTTAAATATCCAAAAAAGTATTGATTTTTATATTAAGCGGCATTACAATGTAGAAGTAAAAAGTTAGCACTCATTCTTTTTGAGTGCTAAAAATACAATAATTAATGATGCGCCAAGCGCATTGTATTCAGGAGGTAAATATGACAATCAAACCTTTAGCAGACAGAGTAGTCGTTAAAGCGGTCGCGGCAGAGGAGACGACCAAGACGGGTATCATCCTTCCCGGCACCGCGCAGGAAAAACCTCAGGTGATGGAAGTCGTGGCGGTAGGCCCCGGCGGCACGGTCGACGGAAACGAAGTCAAGATGACCGTCAAGGTCGGCGACAAAGTTATCACAAGCAAATATTCCGGCACCGAAGTCAAGTGCGACGGTGAGGAATACAACATAGTCCGTCAGTCGGACATACTCGCGATCGTCGAGTAACAGCAAACCACTGAAAGGAGATAATTCATCATGGCAAAAGATATCATTTACGGCGCAGAAGCAAGAACCGCTCTTATAAACGGCGTTGACAAACTCGCAAACACGGTCAAGATCACGCTCGGCCCGAAGGGCAGAAACGTAGTTCTCGACAAGAAATTCGGCACTCCCCTGATCACTAACGACGGCGTTACGATCGCAAAAGAGATCGAACTCGAAGACGCTTCCGAAAATATGGGCGCTCAGCTCGTCCGCGAAGTCGCAACGAAGACGAACGACGCGGCAGGCGACGGCACGACGACCGCTACTCTTCTCGCTCAGGCTCTCATCCACGAGGGTATGAAGAACGTCGCCGCGGGCGCTAACCCGATGGTCATCAGACGCGGCATCAAGAAGGCTGTCGACAAGGCTGTCGAAGGACTCGTTGCAAACAGCCAGAAGGTCAACGGCTCCAAGGACATCGCAAGAGTCGGCACGATCTCAGCTTCGGACGAGGTC
>CADBTH010000024.1 GCA_902797495.1 uncultured Ruminococcus sp. | reverse complement strand
GGAGTTGACGTCGACAGTCTCCTCCGCCGGAGCGTCCATGATTTCGATATCTGTCATTTTTCTTTATCCTTGTTAATCGTAGTTGACTATCTTTGTGAGTTCCTCGATGTCAGAGTCCTTCGTCAGAGAGATCGTGACGTCGGACGCCGCGTCGATAACTCCGTCGTCATCGCCCCCTCCCGCTTCCTCGTTCAGAGACAGATGCCCGGACTTGAGCAGCTCGAGTACCGCCAGAAACATCGAGACGAGCTCCAGCCTGTCCTCGGCCTGCCTGAAGAACGAGCCGAGCGTTACGCGCCGTCCTCCGCGAAGCCTTCTCGCGAGGTTTTCGACGATCGATACGACGGAGACCGTGCGCCGCTTGATGAGCGGCTCGAACTTCTGCTTCGCCTCCTCGTCCGTCACTCTCACCTCGTTCATCACCTTGACGAACGCCTTGTAGAGAAGAGCTGATTCGTGATCGGCGACGTAGGTCTTGTCGGGAGAGATCTCGTCCGTCTCCTTGACCATCCGCCCGCCGTATTCGCCGAACATGACCTTGAGCCGTTCCGACGCCGATTTCGCCCTCTGATATTCGAGAAGGGCGGCGGCGAGAGCCTCTCTCGGGTCTTCGTCGCGCTCCTCGTCTCGCGGCAGGAGCATACGGCTCTTGATGAGCATCAGCTCAGACGCCATGTAGAGAAAATCGCTTGAGAGCTCGACGTCGAGCTCTTCCGCCTTGTTGATGTAATCCATGTACTGGTCGCACAGGAGGGATATGGGGATGTCCGCTATGTCGATCTTGTTCTTCGATATGAGCGAGAGAAGCAGATCGAGCGGCCCCTCGAATTTTTCAAGTTTGTAGCTCAGTTCCATACGTCAGAAGATCAGGGAGACCAGTTTGTAAAGTCCGTTGAATATCGCCTCGGGTATGCCGAAGAGGATGTCGTAATTGAAGATCCTCGTCGAGATGAAAACGATCCCGAAGAAAATGAGAGACGTGTACTGCTCGTATCTCATCAGACTGAAATAGTATCTCTCGGGGAGAAAGATGTTCAGTATCCTCGAGCCGTCGAGCGGCGGAATGGGGATCAGGTTGAACACCATCAGGGAGAGATTCATTATCGCCATCATGAAGAAGAAAAGATTCAGAACGTCGAGCACGTTGAAGAGCGACTCGGACGTCGCGGAATACATTTTGACGACGGTCAGCCTGTAGAAGAACACCGAGATCAGCGCGAGGAGAAAGTTCGAAAACGGGCCTGCGAGCGCGGTCAGAGCCATGCCCGCCTTTCGGCTCTTGATCTTCGTGAATCTCGCGGGGTTGATCGGAACGGGCTCGGCGTAACCGAATCCGATGAGGAACATCATCACCGTGCCGTACGGGTTGATGTGCTTGAACGGATTGAGAGTCAGCCTGCCGCGGTCCTTCGCGGTCGTGTCGCCGAGAGCGAGCGCCGCGAGCCCGTGGGAGCACTCGTGAACGGTGAGCGAGAAGAATATCACGAACACCGTGAAGACGAACAGCAATATCTTTGTCTTTACGTCGTAATGAGTCGACGTCAGAATGTTCAAAAGTCCCATAAGTATCTCCGTTACAGTTTACAGTGAGAGGCGATGGAATCCCAGAGCGCGTCGCGCCCCTCCTTGGTTTTTGACGAGAAGAATATGATCTCGTCGGCGTGTGCGAGAGCGGGATGGCTCCGCAGATCCTCCTCGGACTTCCTCCTCTCCGTCGCGTTCAGCTTGTCGCACTTGGTCGCGGCAACGACGTGAGGTATTTCGTACTCTGAGAGAAAATCGAGCATGACGACGTCGTCCTTCGTCGGCCCTATGCGGGAGTCGACGAGCTGAACGACGAGCGCCAGAAGATCTATATTACGGTTCTTCGTGAAATATCCGTCGGTGAGGCTCGACCACTTCTCCTGCTCCGTCTTCGTCCTCTTCGCAAAGCCGTAGCCGGGAAGGTCGACGAGAAAGAGCTTGCGGTCGACGTCGTAGAAGTTGACCGTGATCGTTTTCCCCGGCTCTCCGCTCACCCTCGCCAGACTCTTCCTTCCTAGAAGGCAGTTGACGAGAGAACTTTTTCCCACGTTCGAGCGGCCGGAGAGCGCCACCTGCGGTATCGCGTCCGCGGGGAACTGCTTTGCAAGCCCCGCCGAGATGCGAAGGGACGTGTTGTTGAGATTCAGTTTCATAAAGTTACCTTATCTGTTCAGCGCGATATTCAGTACCTCCGACGCCTTCGTGACGGGGAGAAATTCGAGAGTGTCGCGCACGGTCTTGTCTATCTCGGCGAGATCCGGAACGTTTTCCTTCGGGATTATGACCCGTTTGATACCCGCTTTATACGCGGCGAAGGTTTTCTCCTTCAGTCCGCCTATCGGAAGAACTCTGCCGGTGAGCGTCAGCTCGCCCGTCATCGCGACGTCGGACTTGACCGATCTGCCGGAGAGGGAGCTTGCGAGGGACGTGAGCATCGTGACTCCCGCCGACGGGCCGTCCTTCGGCACCGCGCCCTCGGGAACGTGGATGTGGATGTCCTTCGTTTTGTAGAAGTTCTCGTCTACGTGCAGCGCGTCCGCGTGGCTCCTGATGTAGCTGACCGCGATCGCCGCCGATTCCTTCATGACGTCGCCGAGCGTGCCCGTGAGCTGTACCTTGCCGTCTCCGGGCATGACGGACGTCTCGATCTTGAGTATATCTCCTCCGACCGAGGTGTAGGCGAGTCCGCAGACGACTCCGACAAGGTCGGACGAGTCAGCCTTCTCGTCGCTGTACTTCCTCGGGCCGAGGTATTCCTCGAGGCTCTTCGCGGAAACTGTCACGCTCTTCGCCTCGCCCGTCGCGATCTTCTTCGCCGCTTTTCTGAAGAGGGAAGAGAGCTCGCGCTCGAGGTTTCTGACGCCCGATTCCTTCGTGTAGCCGGAAATGATCGCCCACACCGCGTCGTCCTTCAGACGGAGAGTCTTCTTCGTCAGACCGTGGCGGCGCATCTGCTTCGGGATCAGGTGATCCTTCGCAATCATGAATTTTTCGTTGTCCGTGTAAGTGTTGAGCTCGATGATCTCCATCCTGTCGTAGAGCGGCGCGGGGATGTCCGCGGCGTTGTTCGCCGTGCAGATGAAGAGGCAGTCCGAAAGATCGAACGGCACTTCGAGATAGTGGTCGCGGAAATTCTTGTTCTGCTCCGCGTCGAGAACTTCGAGCATAGCCGACGACGGGTCGCCGTGCAGACTCTCGCACATCTTGTCTATCTCGTCGAGAAGGAGAACCGGGTTGCGGCTTCCCGCCTGCTCCACCGCCGCGATGATCCTGCCGGGCATCGAGCCGATATAAGTCTTGCGGTGTCCGCGGATCTCCGCCTCGTCATGGATGCCGCCGAGGGATACGCGGGCGAATTTTCTGCCCATGGCGCGCGCTATCGACGCGCCGAGAGACGTCTTGCCGACTCCGGGAGGGCCGACGAAGCAGAGTATCTGATTGCGCAGCGAGGGGTTGAGCTGCTTGACCGCGAGGTATTCGAGTATCCTCTCCTTCGGCTTCTCGAGTCCGTCGTGATCCTCGTCCAGTATCTTTCTCGCCGCCTCGACGTCGATCGTGTCTTCGGTCGTAACGTCCCAGGGCAGATCGAGACAGGTGTCGAGGTAACCCTTGACGACAACCGCTTCGGGAGATCCGAACGGCATCTTCGAAAGACGGGTGACCTCTTTCATCAGCTTTTCCTTTATCGTGTCGGAGATCTCCTTGTCGGGAGAGAAGCTCATCGACTCGATCTTCTCCGCATACTCCTCGACGTCGTCGTCGTCCTCGCCCAGCTCCTCGCGGATAACGCGGAGCTTTTCGCGAAGATAGTTCTCGTACTGCGCCTTTTCGAGGTTTTTCTGTATCTTCTGATGGATGAATATCTCTTCCTTGAAGATCTCGACGTCGTTCTCAAGCACCGCGCAGACGAAGAGCGCGCGGTTCATCACGTCCGTCTCCTCGAGCACGGAGAGCTTGTCCTCGTATCTCGAGAAGGAGGTGTAAGCCGCGAAGTCGGAAAGACGCCCGATATCGGTTTTATCGCGCGCCGCGGTCACGTTTGCGCGCCCTTCGGGCGGGAGCAGACGGGAGATCTCTCTCATCTTCTTCAGGATGTGGCGGCGGAGCGCCTCGGATCTCGTCACGCTCGGCATCTTCGATATGACCTCGGGCACCGCCTTGACGAAGAGAACGCCGTCCTCCTCGAAGAAGGAGAGCGCCTCGGCGCGGCAGATGCCGCTCATCGAGACTCTTACCGAGCCTTCGACTATAGTGACCGCCTGGTCGATCTTTGCGACGATACCGGTCGGGAAGAGTTCTTCCGTCTCCGGATTGAAGACGTCGGGGTCCTTCGAGAACGCGAGGAAGACGGTCTTGTCTTCGCGGTCGGCGTACTCGAAAGCGCGGATCGATCCCTCGCGCATGATGTCGTAATTGACGGGTATGTAAGGATATGTGAGCGAAGTGCCGAGGTTTATGACCGGCAGCTTCATACTTACGTTGTTGTGTTCGTTACGGGGCATTTTGAGTTCCTTTCGCTGTTAATTATAATATTATAACATATATTTGTGAAAAAATCTATACTCGCGCACAACTTTTCAATTAATTGAGTGTTTTTCCCGTATTGCTTGAAATGGCTCAAAAATTCTGCTATACTTATCGTAACGACACTCACCTTTAAGGAGGCTGACATGATAAGACTTGCCGAAGGCAGAACGACCGATTACGAAATAATCTACAGAGACGGGGCGAGCGAGGCGGAGAAGACCGCGGTCGCCGAGCTCAAAAAGTACCTTTTTAAGATCACCGGAGCGATCCTTTGCGAGTTCACGGACAACCGTCACGAAACTCCTCACGAGATCGTCCTCGGATACACGAACCGCGGCGGATGGGACGAAGAGCTGAAGGCGAAGCTCGGCGACGAGGGATTCGTCATAAAGACCGTCGGAGAGAAAATCTTCATCCTCGGCTCGGACGTGCGCGGCGCGCTCTACGGCGCGTACACGTTCCTCGAAAAGTGCTGCGGATGCCTCTTCATGACGAACGATTACGAAAAGGTGCCGAGGCGTGAGACCCTCGATATCGACGATATCGACGATACCGAGATACCCGTTTTCATGTCGAGAAACTCCTACTGGTATCCCGTAAAGGAAGAGGCGATCAGCGCGAAGCTGAAGATCAACGGTTGCTCCGACCGCGTACTGACTGAGAAGTACGGCGGCGGCGTATACTACGCGGGCGACTTCCAGCACACGCTCGGCTACCTCGCGGAGCAGTGCCCGGAGGGCGAGCGCGCGTGGGTGCAGCCCTGCCTATCCGACGAAAAGGTTTATCAGACCGTCCTCAAGAACGTGCGCCGCAAGCTGAAGGAATGCCCCGGGGCTAAGATCATGTCCATCACTCAGAACGACGGCGACACGGGCGCGTGCAAGTGCGAAAAGTGCCGCGCGGTCAACGAGCGCGAAGAGTCCGAGATGGGAACTATGCTTCAGTTCGTCAACCGCATAGCGCGCGAGCTGAAGGACGAGTACCCCGACGTCCTCTTCGACACGTTCGCATACAGATTCACGAGAAAGCCCCCGAAGACGATAATGCCCGAGGACAACGTCATCGTCCGCCTCTGCTCGATCGAGTGCTGCTTCAGACACGCTCACGAGGACTGCCACGAGACCCCCGGACACGAGGGCCCGTCCGAGCCCTTCTCCGACCAGCTCGTCGAGTGGGCTCGCCGCACGAAGCATCTCTTCATCTGGGACTACACGACCGACTTCACCAACTACTCGACCTCCTTCATGAATATCCCGATCCTCCGCCGCAACGTCGAGTTCTTCGCAAAGAACGGCGCGGAGGGCATCTTCGAGCAGGGCAACATCTTCTGCCCGAACGGCGAGTTCGGCGAGCTGAAGGGATATATCCTCGCAAGGCTCCTGTGGAATCCTTACATGACCGAAGAAGAGTATTGGCGCGAGATCGACCGCTTCTGCGAGGGCTACTACGGCCGCGGCGGAAAATATATCAGGGAGCTGATCGACTATATGGCGGAGTGCTCGAAGGATTCTCACTTCGGCATCTACTTCGACAACGCCTCGATCTACATCAAGCCCGACGGATACGCGACGGAGCGCGAGGCGAAGATGGCATACATTGCTCACGCGGAGGAGCTTTACAAGAAGGCGAGAGAGCTCGCCGAGACGGACGAGGAGATCGCCCACATAAACTGCTCCGAGATACAGCTCTACAACTACAAATTCTTCGTCTACAATGAGATATGCGACGAGACGAAGGACGACCCCGCGCGCCGTGACGAGTATGAGAGCGCGAGGGAGACCGTCATCGCGAACAACAAGACGATGTTCCGTTACATGAAGATGTACGGCATGGTCTGCCCGAGAGAGTTCATCTGGATGGACCGCGTGGACGAGCCCGACTGGACTCGCTGTCCGCTCCTCTGGGAGAACCCGAGATGAGGATAGAATTCGAAGACGAAGAGCTCGAAGGGTTCGTCATGGACGGCTCGTCGATGATAGCCGTTCCGATACAGATCGACGTGCCGGAAGAGGGCGAGAGCGTCGTGACGGTATACTCCGGATTTGCGCGCCTCGCAGAAAAGTTCGTCAGAAAATACGGCGACGATCCGCTGTCGCCCGACGCCGTCGCGTTTATAGAAGATCACTTCGCAAAGCCTATGGAAAAGGCGGGATACTCGTACGAGTCGGAGTACGACCACCTCGTTTGTAACTTCGGGGCGGAAGAGGGAAGACTCGTCAGACCTTCGGACGCACCGACGGTCTTCATCGACACGGACGAAAAGCTCGCCTCCTACTACCTCAATACGACGAGGGATTTTGAGATAAACGACGCCGACCCGATCGACGTCGCCTTCGCCGTGGTCGAGAGGGATTCGGCTCTGTCTCTTGCCTCCGTAAACGACTTTTCCGACGACGGATCGATAGAGATCAACGTCGAGACCGCGCCGAACTCAAGAGGGCTCGGTTACGGCGCGGCGGTCACGCACGACCTCTGCAGGTATCTTTTGTCCCTCGGCGAGAGGGTCAGCTACAGATGCCGCTCTACGAACGCGCCGTCGCTCAGGGTGGCGGAAAAGTGCGGACTCGTCTTCAAAGGAAAGACTTACAGCTTCGTCTGTTACAAAAACTGATCCAGGAGAATTAAGATGGCATTCGACGCCGGAATGGTCGCTCACGTCGCGCGCGAGCTGAGAGAAAAAACGGTAGGCGGCAAGGTCGAGAAGATCTACCAGCCGCAGAGAAACGAAATAATCCTCTCCGTGCGAGGGAGCGAGACGGCGAGGATACTGATAGACGTCGGCTCGTCGAACGCGAGGATAAACCTCACTTCGATGAAGCCCGACAACCCCGCGTCTCCTCCCATGTTCTGTATGATGCTCAGAAAGCATTTTTCGGGAGCGAAGATATCGGACGTCTGTCAGCTTGGCTTCGAGAGGGCGATCCGCCTCACCTTCGACACTTACGACGAGATGGGCTTCGCCTCGAAGAAGCATATGATCGTCGAGATAATGGGAACTTACAGCAACCTGATCGTGACGGACTGCGACGACGTGATAATCGGCGCGGTCAAATATATCGACTTCTCGGCAAACAGCGCAAGACAGATCATCCCCGGTCTCGGTTACACCCTGCCGCCCGCGCAGAATAAGCTCGACCCGACGAGGGTCACGAGGGAAGAGTTCAACGAAGCGGCGGCAAAGGGCGAGGACGACGTTCCCGTCTGGAAGTTTATAATATCGAACTTCTCCGGTATCGCGCCCGTCGTCGCGCGGGAGATCGCATACCGCGCCTCCGGAGACCCCGAAGGGACTTTATACGATTGCAGAAAACACCTCGCGGACGAATTCTTCAAGGTGATCGATACGGTCAAAGAGGTGTCCGGAAAACCGAACCTCGTCTATTTCGACAAAAGCCGACCTCTCGAATATTCGTTCATTCCCCTCGAGCATTACGGCGACGGAGCGGCGATAAAAGAGCTTTCCTCATTCGGAGAGCTGATCGACACTTTCTTTTTTACAAGAGCTGAAAATGAAAGGCTCCATCACCGCGCCTCCGACGTTCAAAGAATTTTGTCAAATGCAGAAAAAAGAATTTCGAAAAAACTCTCGATCCTGCGCTCGGAGCTCGCCTCCTGCACCGAGGGCGAAAAGTATAAACTGTGGGGAGACCTCATAACGGCGAACATCTACCGCATAAAAAGAGGCGACTCCTCGGCGTCCCTCGAGGACTGGACGGACGACGGAAGAGTCGTAACGGTCAGACTCGATACGAAGCTGACCCCGGCGCAGAACGCGCAGAAATACTATAAGAAATACGCGAAGCTGAAGTCCGCGAAGAGCCACCTCACCGAGCAGATAGCTATCGCCGAGTCTGAGGACGTCTATATAAAATCCGTATCATACGCGCTCTCGCGCGCCGAAACTGAACGGGAGATAGCCGAGATCCGCACCGAGCTGCACGAAGCGGGATACGCGTCCCGTATGAGAGGAGCCTCGGACAGACGGAAGAGCACGCCGCTCTATACGAAGTACCGGACCTCCGGCGGGTACGAGCTCCTTTGCGGAAAAAACAACCTCGCAAACGACCATATCACGTTCAAGCTCGCCGACAAATCGGACTGGTGGTTCCACGTCAAGGGTCAGCCCGGAAGCCACGTACTGATGAAGTGCGCCCCGAACGACGAGCCGTCGGAAGAAGACTTCACTGAAGCGGCGACAGTCGCCGCGGTCAACTCCAAAGCCTCCGCTGGAACGGCTGTCGAGGTCGACTACACGAGAGCGAGATACGTGAAGCGTCCGCCCGCCGCGAAGCCGGGCTACGTCATTTACCACACCTACTATTCGACAAGAGTCGCCGCAGACAAAATTCTCGCCGATAAACTCGAAATAAAATGACGCATCATCCGATACCGCCCGTCTGGGACGAAAACTCAAAGATACTGATACTCGGCTCGTTCCCGTCAGTCAAGAGCCGCGAGACGTCCTTCTTCTACGGACACCCGCAGAACAGATTCTGGCGCGTGATCTCAGATCTCACAAATTCGCCGCCTCCCGTTACCGTCGACGATAAAAAAGCGTTATTATTAATGAACGGTATCGCCCTCTGGGACGTTATCGCCTCGTGCGATATCGTCGGCAGTTCCGATTCTTCCATAAAAAACGTGACGCCGAACGACCTGTCGCCGATCCTCACCGGCGCCGACATAAAAGCGGTCTTCACGAACGGCGCGACCGCCCACAAACTCTATCAAAAATATATAAAAGATTCCGCAGGCAGGGAAGACGTTCCGCTCCCCTCCACCAGCCCCGCCAACGCCGCGTGGACGCTTGAAAAATTGATTGCATCATGGAAGGTTCTGAACGAGTATATCTGAGCAGCGGATAATTTACATTTGCTTCAATGATAATTAAGCGGGAGAAAAAGGATTTTTAACAAATCGATGGTAATGTATATTTTAGAGGAAGACCGGTCCGGATATGTCGCCGTCTCATAATGGAGAGCGAAATGAGCGTTACCGATAAGGACAGTAAATTATCACTCGTCATAAGCAAGGAATACGGACTCAGTCTGTGGTCGATCCTGATAACGGTTTGGGCGCCGGTCATTCTGAACGTCGTTATGTTCTTTATACAGTTGTCAGTCGCAGGACAAGGCGAAGAGAGCTATGGCAAGCTTATCCTGAACGCGGCGATAGTTACCGCCGTCGCCGTCGCTCTGTCGGCAGTTTTGTTTGTGTTGAACGTCAAACGGTATAAGGCGGCAAAGGAGTACGGCGCGCTGTCTCTCGGAAGAGCTATACTCGACGCGTTGTTTCCCGCACTTTTGATGATCGTACCGCTGTCTGCCATGAATTATGCGTTTATCCACATGTGTAAACTGAATATTGATGGTTTTGCCGGACACTCCGGAGGCGCGGAAATCTTCATGCCTCTTATTTGCTATTTGATACTTATTCTTCCCGCAATACTCGTTCAGGCCTTCAGCCGAGGGAAAACGGAAAGACGGCTGATGAGTATGATGACTCCCGATGATAAAACGGAGCTGTGACGACATTTTGCAGAGTGAATGAAAGAAGGGTCGCATGGACTTTATATTTGAAGGCTTTTTTGAATTCATCAACGCCTTTTTCGGTAAGAAGATAGACACAATAAAAACACAGCCCCGAAAGCGAATGCTTTCGGGGCTCTTTTAAAAGTTTTCCGCTCCGGCGCTTTTTCAAAAGGGCCGGGAATTATATGCGAAACAGTCTCTTCGTGTTTTCGACCAGCCGTTTCGCGAGAGGCTCCTCCTCGACGCCCACAGCCTCCGCCATCGCGCGAAGGGTGTAGAGCATGTAGGCGGAGTAGTTGATCTCTCCGCGGTGAGGAACGGGCGGGAGATACGGACAGTCCGTCTCAATGAGAAGACGGTCGAGGGGGACGGCTGACGCCGCCTCGCGCACCTTCTTCGCTCCCTTGTAGGTTATCGGCCCTCCGAAGGAGATATACCAGCCGAGGGAGACCAGCTCCCGCGCCGTTTCCGCGCTTCCGCTGAACGAGTGGAACACTCCGCGCACACCCGCGTGGCGGCGAACTATATCCATCGCGTCCCCGATCGCATCGCGGCAGTGAACTATCACGGGGAGATCGAGCCGCTTCGCCATCTCGAGCTGACCTTCGAAAAACTCGCTCTGGCGCGCCTTGTCGTAAGGCTCCCAGTGGTAGTCGAGACCTATCTCGCCTATCGCCACCACCTTCGGACGGGAGAGAAGAGGCTCGACCTTTGCGAGTATCTCTTCAGCCGTGCCGTCCATCTCCTGACAGTCGGACGGATGGATGCCGAGCGCCGCGAAGACGTTTTCGTACTTTTCCGCGAGCGCGAGAGTCGTCTTCGCGTTTGCGAGGTTGGTCGCAACGTTCACGACAGCCTCGACTCCCGCACCGCGGGATATATCAAGGGCGGCGCCTGCGCCGCCCTCAAATTCTTCGTCAAAACGCTTATCGTCGTAATGCGCGTGAGAATCTATAAGCTTTATCATTATCTCACTCTCTCTCCCAGAGGCGTGTCGTCTGCGAGGAATACGACCCTGATCTCGTCGTCGCCCGACGCGAGTATCATGCCGTTGCTCTCAACTCCGCAAAGGGTGGCGGGAGCGAGGTTGGCAACGACGATCACCTTTTTGCCGATCAGATCCTCCGGCTCGTAGAATTTCGCGATACCGGAAACTACCTGACGCTTCTCGTAACCGAGATCGAGCTGCAGCTTGAGAAGCTTCTTCGCCTTCGGGATCTTCTCGCAAGCCGTCACCTTCGCCGTGCGGAGCTCGACCTTCATAAAGTCGTCAAAACCGATCACGGCGCATCCCTCGGGCCGCTCGGCTGCCTTCGCGGCTTTTTCCGCCTCCGCTCTCCGGGCCGCCGCTTCTGCCTCGAATTCCTCGAGCATCTTCGCCTCGTCTATCCTCGAGAAGAGAATGAACGATTCGCCGCATACCGTTCCCGGAACGAGCGCGCCGAACTCTTCGATATCCTCATAACCCGTCTTGTCCGTGCCGAGCTGGGAGAAAATATCTTCGCACGTCTTCGGGATCACCGGAGTCAGAAGGACCGCGCCGATCCTTATAACCTCAAGTAGATTGTAGATCACCGTCTCAAGACGCTCCCTCTGCGCTTCGTCCTTCGCGAGCGCCCACGGGGTCGTCTCGTCGATGTACTTGTTCGCACGGCGAAGAGCCGTGATAACGCAGTCGATAGCGTCCGCGATGTGGAGCGAGTCCATGTTCTCCTTGAAGCCGGCGACGGCTTTCATGATCGCGTCTTTCAGCTCTTTGTCCGTTCCTTCTTCTGCATGGGGCGTCGGAACTTTGCCGTCAAAATACTTG
>CADBTH010000023.1 GCA_902797495.1 uncultured Ruminococcus sp. | reverse complement strand
TGACGGGCGATAGTTATCGGGCGCTCCCACGTTCTGACGAAGGGTTTTATGAAATCGGTGAGGATAGGAGAGCGGAAGCAGGTACCGTCGAGCATCGCGCGGATGGTCCCGTTCGGACTCTTCCACATCTCGGACAGTCCGTACTCCTCGACTCTCTGGCGGTTGGGAGTGATCGTCGCGCACTTTACGGAGACACCGTATTTGATGTTCGCGTTAGCAGCGTCGATCGTTATCCGGTCTTTCGTAGCCTCGCGGTTGGTAAGAGACAAGTCGTAGTATTCCGTCTTCAGATCGACAAAGGGGAGGATCAGCTCGTCCTTTATCATCTTCCAGATTATCCTCGTCATCTCGTCTCCGTCCATCTCGACGAGGGGAGTGACCATTTTGATCTTTTCCATCATTTCGCCTCCTTCGTGTACGGGAGAAGACCGCCTGCAAGCAGCATCGCGCGCTGTCTGTCTGTGAACTCGCATATGAGCTCTATCTCGTCTCCCGTCGTCTCGTCCTTCAGTACCGCTCTGCCGCTCTCAAGAGCTTCGAAGAGTCCTTCGATCTTAAGCGTATCACCCTGCGTGAGTTTGTCGTAGTCGTCGCCGTTTGCGAACGTAAAAGGTATGATGCCGGCGTTGATCAGATTCGCCGCGTGGATTCGCGCGAAGCTCTTCGCAACGACCGCTTTCACTCCGAGATAGAGAGGCACGAGCGCCGCGTGCTCGCGGGACGAGCCCTGACCGTAGTTTGATCCGCCGACGATGACGGTCTTCCCCGCCGCCTTTGCGCGCTCGGGGAAAGACTCGTCGCAGACCGCGAAGCAGAACTTTGACAGATGAGGAATATTCGATCTGTACGGAAGTATTTTCGCTCCCGCGGGCATTATGTGGTCCGTCGTGATGTTGTCGCCGACCTTGAGCGTAAGGTTTGCTTCAAGAGTGTCGGCAAGAGGCGCCGTATCCGGGAAGGATTTGATATTCGGGCCCTTTATAACGGGTATCGACGGCGCGTCTTCAACGGGCGCCGGCATTATGACCGCCGAGTCGTTTATCTTGAATTTTTCGGGCATCGTGATGTCCGGATATTCTCCGAGGTCGCGAGGATCTGTTATAACTCCGGTGAGAGCCGCGGCAGCGGCGACTTCGGGAGACACGAGATAGACTCCCGCGTCCTTCGTTCCGCTTCTTCCCTCAAAGTTGCGGTTGAACGTCCTGAGAGAAACTCCGGCGGAATTCGGCGAGAATCCCATACCGATACACGGACCGCAGGCGCACTCGAGTAGCCTTGCGCCGGAGGCGATGATGTCGGAGAGAGCGCCGCTGTCTGCGAGCGCCGTCAGCACCTGCTTGGATCCCGGAGAGATCGAAAGGCTGACGCTGTCCTTTATCTTTTTGCCCTTGAGGATCGCCGCGACGCGGAGCATATCGCGAAGAGACGAGTTAGTGCAGGAGCCGATGCAGACCTGGTCTACCTTCGTCCCGGCGAGCTCCTTCGCGCTCTTTACGTTGTCGGGAGAATGAGGGCAGGCTACGAGCGGCTCGAGTGTCGAGAGGTCGATATCGATGACTCTGTCGTATACCGCGTCGGGGTCGCTCTCGAGGGGAGTGAAATCCTCTCCTCTTCCCTGCGCTTCAAGGAACGCCTTCGTTATCTCGTCGGACGGGAAGATCGACGTCGTAGCTCCCAGCTCCGTTCCCATATTCGTGATCGTCGCGCGTTCGGGAACGGAGAGAGTCTTTATCCCTTCGCCGCCCCATTCGATGACGGCTCCGACTCCTCCCTTGACGGAGAGGATGCGCAGTATCTCAAGGCTGACGTCCTTCGCGCTGACCCACGGGGAGAGTTTTCCGGTGAGGTTGACCTTGTACATTTTCGGCATCGTGATATAGTACGCGCCGCCGCCCATCGCGACCGCGACGTCCATTCCGCCCGCGCCCATCGCAAGCATTCCGATACCGCCGCACGTCGGAGTGTGGCTGTCGGAGCCGATGAGAGTCTTTCCGGGCTTTCCGAATCTCTCGAGGTGTACCTGGTGGCAGATGCCGTTGCCGGGGCGTGAAAATCTGATGCCGTACTTCTTTGCGACGGACTGGATGTAGAGATGGTCGTCCGCGTTCTCAAAGCCGGACTGAAGAGTGTTGTGATCTATGTATGCGACGGAAAGCTCCGTTCTGACTCTCGGTATGCCGATCGCCTCGAACTCGATATACGCCATCGTGCCGGTCGCGTCCTGAGTCAGAGTCTGGTCGATGCGCAGCGCGATCTCGCTCCCTCTCACCATCTCTCCGCTGACGATATGTTCTTTGATTATTTTTTCAGCTATTGTGTATCCCATGTCAAGCCTTCCCTGCTTTGATCCTTTCTCTTGCGTTCTGTACGTGTTCGACGGTCGCGCTCTCCGCGCCGTCGGGGTCGCGGGCGATAAGCGCGTCGTAAATCGCGTGGTGCTCTGCGAGCGCCTCCTTCGAGTGTCCCGCGTCTGCGAGCGAGGCGCGGCGGTACTTGACGACCTTCTTGTGAAGCTCCTCGAGCGTATCCGCGAGCGGCGTGCAGCCGGACATCGCGTATATCTGCTTGTGGAAATCGTTGTCCTCGTTCTTTATCTTCTCTGCGTTTCCTTTCGCCGTATAGAACTCCTGAAGCTCGAGCGTCTGCCTGAGGGAATCGAGCGCTTCGTCCGTCGCTCTTTCCGCGGCAAGACGGGACGCGAGCCCCTCTATCCTGCATCTGACCTCGTATATGACGTCGATATCTTCTTCGTTGATCCCGACGACGACCGCGCCCTTCGAGCCGATCTCGATCATATGCTCCTGCTCGAGTCGGCGGAGCGCCTCTCTTATCGGAGTTCTGCTGACGCCGAGCTCCTCAGAGAGCTTCGTCTCGGTCAGCACGTCTCCTCTCTCGTATTTTCCGCTGAGGATGTCGCGTTCGAGGTTGTCGAAGACCTGCCCCGCTATCGATACCGTTTTATGTTCGATCATTTTGCTCCTCCTTCAAATCTGTCACCCGCATATTCACGTATCTTCGCTTCTATCTCAGTCGCGGAAAGGGTCGTGACGCGTCCCGCGTCGTATTCGCCGTCGACCCACTCCTTGAGCTTTACGACGAGCGGATCGTGCTTGTCGACGGCGCGCTCTCCCGTCAGGTGATAGTTTCCGTTGATCCAGTATGCGATGCCGGCGAGTCCCGACGTCTTGCTGATCATAACGGAAGCGGGGCGGTTAAGAATTTTTTCGGTATTGAAAATGTTGTATATCTCCTCGTCCTTGAGGAGTCCGTCCGCGTGGATGCCCGCCCTCGTCATATTGAAGTTGCGCCCGACGTAAGGGGTCATCGGGGGAATCTTGTATCCGATCTCGTTCTTGAAATAATCGGCGATCTCGGTGATAACAGTCGGGTCCATTCCGTCGAACGAGCCCTTCAGCGACGCGTATTCGAATACCATCGCCTCGAGCGGAACGTTGCCGGTCCTCTCGCCGATACCGAGCAGCGAGCAGTTGACCGCGCACGCGCCGTAGAGCCACGCGGTGGTCGCGTTTGTGACCGCTTTATAGAAGTCGTTGTGTCCGTGCCATTCGAGATA
>CADBTH010000022.1 GCA_902797495.1 uncultured Ruminococcus sp. | reverse complement strand
GGAGAGACTGTCGCTCCGACGAAAGAGACGGCACGCAAAGTCGGTCTTTTTGAGATCCTTTCCGCTATGCAGGAGAATGACCGATGACGGAGATAAGATACGTTTCCCGCTATACATCCCCTCTCGGCGGGATAACTCTTGCGAGCGACGGCGAATATCTCACCGGGCTGTGGTTCGACGGACAGACTCATTTCCCGTCGTTATCCGGATATGAAAAAGACGGCTCGGGACTCCCCGCCGTCATTCAGACCGTAAAGTGGCTCGACGCGTATTTCGGCGGAGAGATACCGGACTTCACGCCCCCTCTTCGTTTTGAACTGACTCCTTTTCAGGAAGAAGTCTGCGCGGCGATGCTGAAGATACCCTACGGAGAGACCTCGACATACGGCGCGATCGCGAAAGAGATAGCCCGGAAACGCGGCGTCGCCCGTACGTCTGCTCAGGCGGTCGGCGGCGCGGTCGGAAGAAATCCGGTCTCGCTGATCGTTCCGTGCCACAGGGTGGTGGGATATGGCGGCTCGCTCACCGGATACGCAGGAGGACTTTACAGAAAAGCGGCTCTGCTTGAGCTGGAAAAGAAAACGGTAAATAAAAAGGATACGGAAAGAAAATGAAAAAGCTTCGGTCTATATCGCTCCTGATAACAGTCTGCCTTCTGATCCCGTTCGCGCTGACGGGATGCAACGACACGTCGTACGGCAAATGTCCCGCGAAACAACCCGGTACGCAGTGGCAGTCCGAGGACGGCAGGATCTTCATCGATTCCGACGAAGAAGGACGGACGACGGGGTACTTCAGATTCGGAAACGAAAGAGTTCCGATAGAGCTGAGATTTGAAATGAACGGAAGTATCGCCGTTGGCACTTATCCGACGGATGACGGCTACAGCGTGGAACTGGGATATTTTTACCGTTCGGGCTTCTACGGCGAGGATTCTTTTTCCATGAGCCCGTCATCCTCGAGCCGCATCAAGTCGGAAGTCACGGCGTATGCGGACAAGATCGGTTTTGAAAAACTGTCCGGGAAGAAGACGTCAGAATTCGATATTTCGGAGTACAGAGACTCGACCGTGCTGAAGAATTCCGAGACGGTATTCAACGCGACGGACGACCTGTATTCGGGTTTATATATGGAATATGAAAGAAGCGATCACTCGAAGTTCGACTCTTTCATAATTGCGGCGGCTCTCGTAGACAAAGGGTGTAAGACTGCCGTGACCTGCGACGGCGCCGCGATCGACTCCGGCATCCTCACCGTGAACTGCACGGACGGCAGCGGCAGAAGCTACGAGATAAGGTGCGACTGCGTTAAACATATCATCGTCGAATAAGAACGCCCGGATTTGTCGAACGGTATTGATTTTCACGCGAACATTTGATACAATGTCTTTCTGTACGATATAGTTTGATCGATAAACTGTTTTGGAGTGGCCTATGTGGAGCGAACTGCGGAAAAATGCGAATGCGAAGTCTATCGCTCTCAATATACTTATCGCGGCGTTCAGCCTCTTCGTCAACGGCTTCGGCGTGTATCTGACGATACAGGCGAACATAGGCGCGGGGCCCTGGGACGTGCTCGGGCTCGGCATTTCTAAGACGCTCGGCATACTCTACGGAAACGCTTCGGTCGCGGTTTCCGTGACGATCCTCGTGATCGACGTGCTGCTAAAAGAGCCGATCGGGATCGCCATGTTCATAGACGCGGTGGTCGTGGGAAAATCGGTAGACCTTTTCAATAAACTGAACGTTGTGCCCGCGTGCTCTTCAGCGCTCGTCGGGATACCGGTGATGATCGCGGGACTCGTCGTCATAGCTTACACACAGTTCACGTATATGGCGGCGTCGCTCGGATGCGGTCCGCGCGACACGCTTCTCGTCGGACTTGCCAAGAGACTGAAGAAGCTACCGATAGGAGCCGTCAGCATAGGGCTTCTGTCAACGGCGACCCTGATCGGGTGGCTCCTCGGCGGCCCGGTCGGTATCGGGACCGTCATATGCGCGCTCGGCGCCGGACCGATAATGCAGCTCGCCTTCAGGACCGTCCGCTTCGACGCAACGGGGATCGTTCATCAGCATCTTTTCGAGTCGTTCAGAGTTCTGTTCGGAAAGGGCAGGGCGGACAGGACGCGCCGCGCAAAAAAATAGCAATGTAATTTATTGCCGAATTATTAACGACGTTGTTGACATTTCGGAATACTCGGGTTATAATTGATTATCAACCCGGGTATCTGTTTTTTGACGGTCGGGCATTAAAAGAGGAGATGGATTATGACAAACAAAGAGATCTACAAAAGAACGCTGACCTTCTCGGTGCGAAGGCTGTTGTTTGATCTGCTTGCGTTCCTCGCGCTCGGCGCGCTCAGCGCGGCGGGATTCTTTATCATGGATAAAGTCAACAACAAAGGTCTGATCGGACTCGGTATAGGTTTTCTGATCGGTATCATTGCGCTCGCGATCTTCCTGCGTTACGTGAGCTACAAGTACAAAGCGGGACAGATAGCGATGATGACGAAGGGCGTTACTGAAAACGCTCTGCCCGACGACGTACTCGGAGAGGGAAAGAGAATAGTCAAGGAGCGCTTCGCGACCGTCGCGGCGTATTTCGCGGTAACGAGAATTATCAAGGCGATCTTCAATCAGCTCTCGAGAGGTCTGACCGCAGTCGGCAACGCGATAGGCGGCGACAAGGGCGGAACTGTCGGAAGCGTTATCGGAAGCGGAGTCCAGACAGTCGTCGGATACCTTTGCGACTGTTGTCTCGGATGGGTCTTCTACCGCAAGGATCAGAAGAGTACGAAAGCGATGTGCGAGGGCGCGGTGCTTTTCTTCAAGCACGGTAAGACGTTTCTTAAGAATGTGGGAAGAATATTCGGTATGAGCCTTCTTTTCCTGATCGTTATCGGCGGAGCTTTCTTCGGACTTTTCTTCGGAATTTTCTCGATGTTCCCGAAGGCGTTCACGGTACTGACCGCCGAGATCGGCGAGGCTGCCGTTCGTCTTGGAAAGGAGCTTCCCGCGTTCATGAGCGATCCGAAGTACGTCATGATGATTGCAGCGGGTATCGCGGCTTTGATCGTATGGGGCATCATCCACTCTGCGTTCGTTCGTCCCTTCGTTCTCGTCGGAGTTCTCCGCAACTACATGGAAAGCGGCGTAAACGACGTCCCGACCGAAGAGTCGTTCGCAATGCTCGACGGCAAATCCGCAAAATTCAGAAAGCTTCGCACGGAAGGCGATCTGTAAGCGGAATTCTGAAATACCGATTCATTTGAGACGGCTGCGCAAGCGCCGTCTCATTTTATTTATATGCCGCTCGAACTCGCCGCTGTCGATGAACGAGGCGAGGGAGAGCTGATCGAAGACGGGGACGGTGCAGGAGTAAAAGCCGAGCTTTTCCTCGTATTCTTTAAGAAGCGGCGACGGGATGACCATATATCCGATCCTGACGGACGGCGCGAGAGTCTTCGAAAAAGTGTTGAGATACACGACGCGCCCGTCGGGGTCGAGAGACCATATCGTGTCGACGGGCTTCGAAAGGGTGGAAAATTCCGATTCATAGTCGTCTTCGATTATGCAGGCGTCGCGCTCCTTAGCCCATTCGACGTAGGCGCGCCGCTTGGCGGGCGACGCCGTGACTCCGCTCGGGAAACTGTGGTAGGGCGTGATGTGAAGAACGTTCGAGCGCGCCGAGCGAAGAGATTCCGTTCTTATTCCGTCGTCGCCGAGGGCGAGACGCTCGAAAGAGATGCCGTTGGCGCGGTAGACCTGCTCGATCTTGCGGTAGCAGGGATCCTCGATACCGTAAAGCCTGTCCCTTCCGAAAAACTGGATAAGAAGAGAATAGAGGTATTCTGCTCCCGAGCCGATGACGATCTGATCAGGCGACACGGAGATCCCGCGGAATCTGCCGAGGTATCCGGAGATCGCCTCGCGGAGCTCCGCGCATCCGTTGTTCGGCGCGCGCTCGACGAGCTCGTCCGTGTAGTCGGAGAGCACCGCGCGCATATGCTTCTTGAAAGATGAGAGCGGAAACTCCGTCTTGATGTGGTGCGCGCTCTTTGAATTCTTCTGCGACGCCGCTCCGTGAGACGGGATGACGGAGTCGCCCGCGGCGACGTAAAAGCCGCTTCGCTCTTTCGATACGACGTACCCCTCGTCCGCGAGAAGGGAATAAGTGTGCTCGACGGTTATCACGCTGACGCCGCACTCCTCCGCGACGGTCCTTTTCGACGGGAGCTTCGAGAGCGGCGGAAGAGCGCCCGATACGATATCGTCCCTTATCTGATAGTAAAGCTGTAAATAGAGCGGCTCGCGGCGGTTCGCGTCGACTGAGTATTTCATAACGCCTCCGAATCTGGTATTATTAAAAATATCAAAACTGGTTATTTTTTTATATCCAAAATTATTGTACAATAGTTTGCGTAATAAATCAACAGTTTTTTGAAGAAGGTGTATGAAAATGAAAAACGATTACAAAAGGATACTGACGGTGCAGGACATATCGTGCGTAGGTCAGTGCTCGCTGACTGTCGCCCTCCCCATTCTTTCCGCGTGCGGCGTTGAGACCGCGGTCCTGCCTTCCGCGGTGCTCTCGACTCACACGGCGGGCTTCACGGGCTTCACATGCCGCGACCTGACGTCCGATATGCCCGCGATCATCGATCATTGGAAAAAGGAAGGAATACAGTTCGACGCTGTTTACACGGGCTACCTCGGAAGCGCGGAGCAGATAGCTTACGTCAAGCGTATCTTCGCCGAACTGCTTAAAGAGGGCGGAGTGCGCATAGTTGACCCGGCGATGGCGGACAACGGCAAGCTCTACCCCGCGTTCGACCTCGCGTTTGCGGACGAGATGAAAAAGCTGACCTCCGACGCGGACGTTGTTCTGCCGAACATCACCGAGGCGTGCTTCCTCACGGGAACGGAGTACAAAGAGCGGTATGATGAAGAGTACGTGAACGGTCTCATCGCAAAGCTTCACGAAGCGGGAGCGGGAAAAGTAGTTCTGACCGGAGTCAGCTACGACGACGAAACGACCGGAGTCGCCGTTTTCGAGAACGGTGAGACGAAGTATTACAGACACGAGAAAATGCCGAAGGGATGCCACGGCACCGGAGACGTCTTCGCCTCCGCGTTCGCGGGCATGTACGCGCGCGGTATGAGCGCATACGACGCCGCAAAGATCGCCGCGGACTACACGCTCCACTGCATCAAGTATACGTCGGGAGACGAGAGCCACTGGTACGGCGTAAAGTTCGAGCCGCTCCTTTCCGATCTGACAGACCTTGTAAAATAACCCTTTCCCGCGCCGAAAAGGCGCGGGTTTTTTATATATAATCTTGATTATTCGGATTATATATGATAAAATAATAAACGATAAAAAACGGATAAAAGAAGGATGACGTGATATGGATATAAGGCAGGAATCGCTCGCCGAGCATTACAGACTGAAAGGAAAGATAGCGACCGCGCTCAAAGCGCCTGTCACGGACCGTCACGCGCTCTCCGTGCTCTACACGCCGGGAGTCGCGGAGCCTTGTCTCGAGATACAGAAGGACGTGTCGAAGAGCTTTGAACTGACGGGCAGATGGAACACGGTCGCGGTAGTCACGGACGGCACGGCGGTGCTCGGCCTCGGTGACATCGGGCCCGAGGCGGGAATGCCTGTCATGGAGGGAAAATGCGTTCTCTTCAAGGCGTTCGGCGACGTAGACGCGGTGCCGATCTGCATAAGATCGAAGGACGTCGACACGATAGTGGAGACGGTCTGCAACATCGCGGGCAGTTTCGGAGGCATCAACCTCGAGGACATCTCCGCTCCGCGCTGTTTCGAGATAGAAAAGAGACTTAAGGAGCGCCTCGAGATACCGGTCTTCCACGACGATCAGCACGGAACGGCTGTGGTCGTTCTCTCCGGACTGATAAACGCCCTCAAAAAGACGGGCAAAAACAAGTCGGACTGCCGCGTCGTCATCAACGGCTCGGGAGCCGCCGGTATCGCGATAGCGAAGCTTCTCGTGAAATTCGGCATGGGCGACGTCGTTCTGTGCGACAGAAGCGGCGTGATCTGTGCAGGAAGAGAGGGGCTGAATCCCGTTAAGGAAGAGATGGCGAAGATCACGAACAAGAGCGGAGTGCGCGGAACTCTCGCCGACGCTATGGTCGGCGCGGACGTGTTCGTCGGAGTCTCCGCCCCCGGAGTCGTTACCGAAGAGATGGTGAGAAGTATGGCTTGCGACCCGATAATCTTCGCGATGGCGAACCCGACCCCTGAGATCGTGCCAGACCTCGCCGCGGCGGCGGGCGCCGCCGTCGTCGGAACGGGAAGAAGCGATTTCCCGAATCAGATTAACAACGTTCTCGCTTTCCCGGGTATATTCCGCGGCGCGTTCGACGTGAGGGCGAGAGATATAAACGAAGAGATGAAGCTCGCCGCGGCGTACGCGATATCGTCGTCCGTTTCGGACGAAGAGATCGCCTCCGGAGTCGTCATTCCGGACGCTTTCAACAAGGAAGCTTTCGCGGCGGTGGCGAAGGCGGTCGCACGCGCGGCAAAGGACAGCGGAGTCTGCGACTGATATGAGAGAATTTGACGTATCAAAGATCGCCGGCGCGGTAGCCGAAATGTGCGAGCGGATAAACCACGAGTTGTCGGACGACGTGTCGTCGGCTTTGCGCCGCGCGGCGGAGCGCGAGACCTCGGAGACGGGGCGAAGCGTTCTTTCCATGCTTGAAGAAAACCTCGACGTCGCGAAGGAGAAGCGGATACCGATCTGCCAGGACACTGGCATGGCGGTCGTCTTCCTCGAGATCGGACAGGAGGTATCACTCGTCGGCGGTTACGTTGAAGACGCCGTAAACGAGGGAGTCTCGCGCGGTTATCGCGACGGGTATCTCAGAAAATCGGTCGTCGCCGATCCTCTCGAGCGGGTCAACACGGGCGACAACACCCCCGCCGTGATACACACGAGGATAGTGCCCGGAGACCGGGTGAAGATAACTCTCGCGCCGAAGGGATTCGGAAGCGAGAACATGAGCAGACTTTATATGCTCAAACCCTCCGACGGTGAAGAGGGAGTCGTGCGCGCCGTCGTCGAGGCGGTCCGCGCGGCGGGGCCAAACGCCTGCCCGCCGGTAGTCGTCGGAGTCGGTCTCGGAGGGGACTTCGAGTACTCCGCGCTGATGGCGAAGCGCGCGCTGACAAGACCGGTGGGCGAAAGCTCGGACAAGGAGCATATCGCGCGGCTCGAAAAGAGGATACTTGACGAAGTGAACTCGCTCGGCATCGGCCCCGCGGGGCTCGGCGGAGCGGTCACGGCTCTCGCCGTGAATATCGAGACTTTTCCGACTCATATCGCCGGAATGCCGTGCGCCGTTAATATCTGCTGCCACGTCGACCGCCATATAAGCGTGACTCTGTGAGGTGACGGGATGGAAAGACGGATAACGATACCTATGGACCGCGAAACTGCGGCGAGTCTCAGAACGGGCGACACGGTTTATATCACGGGCGAGATGTACGTCGCCCGCGACGCCGCTCACAAAAGACTTTACGAACTGATCTGCGAAGGAAGACCTCTTCCGATAGACCTCGAAAACGAGACGGTCTACTATATGGGCCCGTCCCCCGCGAGGGAGGGAAGAGCCATCGGCTCTGCGGGTCCGACGACCTCGTCGAGGATGGACAAGTACACTCCCGCACTGCTCGAACGCGGTCTTTCCGTTATGATCGGCAAAGGCAGAAGGAGCGAGGAGGTAAAGAGATCGGCAAAAGAACACGGAGCCGTGTACCTCGTCGCGGTAGGAGGAGCCGGCGCGCTGCTGTCCGAACGGATAACAGGCTCACAGGTCGTCTGCTACGAAGACCTCGGAGCGGAAGCGATAAGGCGGATAAAAGTAAAAGATTTTCCGTGTATCGTCGCGCTCGACTCGGAAGGATGCGACGTATACGAAAGCCGCGAAAGTTGACAACGGCGACCGCGTATGGTATACTTAACAAAATGATGTAAAAAAAGAGGTGTTTCAGATGAGACCGAAGAATCGCGCCGTTTACAGGTTCGCGATACCGGTGCTTACCCTCGTTACTGTCATCGCGTCGGTCCTGCTGTGGGACTATACAGTTTCACGGTACGGCGATATGTACAAAGGATACGCGAACTCCGGCAGGCTCGGAGAGGTCATATCCTCGTTCGTTTCGGACCCCGCGGTATTTCTCACCGCCGCCGCGCTGATCTTTCTCAGCGTCGCCGCGACGGTCTCGGTAGTCCGCGCAATGAGAGCGAGACATTCGGGAGCATTTTTCTTCCTGCTTCTTATCGTAGTCAACGTTGCGATCTTTATCGCGATCATGTATATCGCCGTGAGCGAAGCGGCGGGATAAACAGAAAATCATAACCTCAAAGGAGAATACACATGAGAGAAATCATCCCCGCAAATGCTGAGATCGGGACAGTTCACAGATATCCCGAGACCGCGTCCTGCAGATACAACGGATGGCCGTCCGTATGCATAGACGACCGCGGAGTGCTTTACGCCGTCGCGTCGTCCATGAGACTTTCCCACGTCTGCCCCTGCGGTAAGAACTGTATGTGGGTCAGCTTCAATCAGGGAAAGACCTGGACTCCGTCCATCGTCCTCAACGACTCTAAATTCGACGACCGCGATACCGGCATCACGTACCTCGGAGACGGAAAAATGATGGTGACGTGGTTCTCGGAAACGACGACAGACTACTACGCAGGCTTCCTCAGCTACGACTGGGTCGGCCCGCAGGACCGCGAGCTCGCACGCGGATACGTGAATATGCTGAAACTGCTTCCTCCCGAGGAAGTCGATCGCGGATGCGATTCCTTCGTGATGCTCTCCGACGACTACGGAGTATCGTGGAGCGAACCGATCAAAGTTGAAGTCACGTCCCCTCACGGCGCGACCGTTTGCCGCGACGGATCGATCATATACCTCGGCAACAACTGGAGGCCTCCCATGGGCTACGCCGCGGGAACGATCTTCCTCATCAGAAGCCGCGACGGCGGTAAGACCTGGTGTGCGGAAGGACACATCATCCCGCCCGCGGGACTCGAACAGTGGCAGATGCACGAGCCTCACGTCATAGAGCTTCCCGACGGACGCCTTCTCGGAGCTATCAGAGTTCACGGAAGAACGGAACAGCCCGAGAACACGGTATACACGACGTATTCCGAAGACGGCGGCAAGACGTGGAGCGAGCCGAAGTGCACGGGAGTCGACGGACTGCCCCCTCATCTGCTTCTCCATTCGTCCGGCGCGCTCATACTCAGCTACTGCTGCCGTACCCCCGGCAAGAGAGCTCAGAGAGCGGCTGTCAGCTACGACTTCGGCGAGACGTGGGAGGATGATTATCTCCTCAACGACAGCGAGAAGGTCATCAGACAGTACGACCTCGGTTACCCCTGCACCGCGGAACTTCCCGACGGAAGCCTGATCACGGTCTACTATCAGTGCCTTCCGAACGAGGGTCACACGAGCGTGCTCTACACGAAGTGGAAACTTGAAGAGAGGAAATAAATGCGTATATTCCCCGCGCTCACGCGCGGGGTTTTCTTTGTAAAAAATTGAATTAATTTATTGTTTATTCATTTTTATATGTTAGAATCTATCTGTATAAACCTGAAACGGAGATGAAAGATCAATGAAAACCGCAGCGAAAATCACAAGCATTATTCTGACTTTCATTATTTTGACAGGGACTCTTTCATTTTTTACATTTGCCGCAAACGACTGGCACGAGATGGTCGTCACTGCGGAGGACAATCCTTCTCTTGAGAACGACATAAATATTTACACCTCGAGGGACGGCTCGATGTACGCCTTCCTTCCGAAAACTTTTCCCGATGAGGATCTGGTCATCAGGACCTTGCTTCCCGTCGACGAGGTGACGGGCGACGACCTCGTCTCTTACGACGCGGAAGAGGGCATGATCGTGTGTCACGGGACCGCCGGCGCAAAGATCGAGGTCGACGGATATACGCTGACGGTAATGAAGGGATCGCTTCCCGTGATGGATATAAACGTCGGCGCGGGACACACGCTCGGCGAGATCCACAGATCGCGCGACGTCAAGATACCCGTCACCGTCGGTATCAGCGGCGCGGAGAACGAGAAATACGACCTCGCTCCGACCGCGGCGGAAATGAAGACGCGCGGATACTCGACCTGGGGATACGAGAAGAAGCCGTATCAGATAAAGTTTGACAAGAAGCAGGACCTTTTCGGTATGGGCAAGGCGAAAAAATGGGTGCTTCTCGCCAACTATCTTGACGGAACAGCTGTCAGGAACAAAGTGGTTTTCGATCTCGGAGAGGAGATCGGATGCAAATACACGTCTCAGTCCGTATTCGTCGATCTCTACGTC
>CADBTH010000021.1 GCA_902797495.1 uncultured Ruminococcus sp. | reverse complement strand
TATAACGTCAACCGGAACGGCGCGCTGCGCCTGCTCTCGGCTCTGCCCGACAGACTTCAGAACGGGATACTCCGAAGGATACTGAAAAAGTGATATCATTTGTAAATATTCTTTTCAGCCTGTTGACAAATCACTTTTCATAAAGTATAATCGATTACGTAAAGTTTAAATACAAAAATATTACAGAACAAGGAAGGAACCGTTATGGCTTTTCTCGACAAATGGACTATTCCGCTCTCCGAAAAGAAGCAGTATATCAAGGAGATCCTGCCCGAACTGACGACTCTCAGAACGAAGGCGGGCATCTCTCAGGACGACCTTTCGAACGTGATCGGCGTTTCGAGGCAGACTTACGGAAGCATCGAGCGCGGAACTCAAAGGCTGACGTGGAACACGTACCTTTCTCTCATCTATTTCTACGACTCGAACAAATCGACCCGCGATATGCTCCGCGGCATCACGGATTTTCCAAAGCGCTTCTATGATATTCTGAACGATTCAAGCTCCGAGGTCTCGATGAACAGCGTTTTCGGAGACGACGCCGACGACGTATTCTCCGCTCTCGACGACGCGGCTTTCCGCGCTATAAAGACCGTCGTTATGCTCGAGTACGCGAGATGCACCTCCACTCCGGGCGAAGAGGTAGTAAAGTCTTTCGACGGCTTCTCGCTCAAGTACACGCCGAGCGACAAGGACGCGGAAGTGGAAAAAGCCATAAAGAGAATAAAGAAGAAGAGAAAGAATGGATAAAGCCCGGAAGGCGGCGTCTGATTTCCGCCGCAAATACGGAAAGAGTGTTTTCGGATACGACGATCTCGCCGACGCGGCGGAGGATCTCGGATACACCCTCGTCGGTTTCAACAACGTATCGAACGACGGCGACGTCGCTCTACTCTCCGAAGCGCTCGGTATACAGGAATATATCGCCCGTTCGAGAGGCTTCACCTACGCAGACGGAAAACGCAGACTGATCTTCGTCCACGAAGGTCTGTCCGACGACGAAAAAAAGATCGTCCTCGCGCACGAGATCGGTCACGTCGTCTGCGGCCATCTCGGGCGCGGGAACGTCATCGGCAACGACGTCAAAGAGGAGAACGAGGCAAACGAGTTCTCGCACTATCTTCTCTCTCCCTCCGCCGCCGACCGCGGCGCCGCGGGGATAGGCAGGCACAAAAAGCTCTTTGCCGCGCTCGTCGCCGTACTCGTCGCCGCCGTCGCAGTATTGGCGGTACTGCTCATAACAAACCGCGCGCCGTCGTACTACGCTACGACGTCGGGAAACAAGTACCACGCTAAGGACTGCAGTATGATCGCGGGCAACACGAACGTGATAGAGCTGACCGAGGAGCAGGTAGCGTCCGGCAAATACGAGCCTTGCGCGCTGTGTCTTGCCCATCTCACAAGAGACGTCGCCGATCCGCAGGGCGGGGAGTTCGGAGAATTCTACGTCACCGGAACGGGGACGAAATACCACCGCAGAAACTGCGCGAGGATAAAGAACAATTCGACCGTCACGAGGATGACGAAGGAGCAGTTCGACTCGGGAAAATACGAGCCGTGCGACGTATGCCTTCCGCAGGATTCGGACTGACGGAACTCTGTGTTAATTACAAAAAAAGAGCGGGAAGTCCGCTCTTTTTTGTTTCTCAATCGTAATATACGAAACCGAACGATTGCTCGTCGTAGTACGGTGTGAGCGCCTCGTCCGTCTTGTCGGACAGGCGGCTCAGCGAGTAACCGTCTTCACCCGCGTCGCGCTTCAGGTAACGCTTCCCGTTGTACTCGATCACGCCGACCTCGGCGTCGGCGTTTATAACGAGTCCGTCCGCGGTCGAGGGATACAACGTCAGCACGTAGTATCCGTTGTATACGACGGCGTCCGCGGCGTTTTCGTCGGCTACGGCGAGTTCGCCGTCGTCCGCGTCGCCCGTCAGTAGTGCGCATACGCTCTCGGGCAGAACTGCGATCTTCTGTTCCTTCAACTTATACGTGTCCTCTTCGTACTCGTTATCGACGACGGCGTAAGAGGTGAATTCGGGGTCTCTGATCCGCGCCGAATAATCATCGAAGTGCTCCTCCGTCGTAAAGTATTCGCTCAACGGCAAAGACATTATAACGTCCAGCCTTTTGTCGTAAGTCGCAGGTCTGCCGAACTCATCCGATAGCAGCACCGGCACGTCGGATTCTGTCAGTCTGTAGTTCTCGTCGCGGGTCAGAAGATACGACGAGAGCTCGTACACGGATCTCGGAAGCTTTTTGTACGTTTTTCCGCGGAACTCGACCTCGTCCGTCTTTCCTTCTGCGTACTTTATCTGGTGCTCCTTCGCTCTGTCGAGCGCAAGGCACGACGTGAGGCCGAGCACGGTCGCGGCAGCAAGCGCGAGTGCGAGTATTATTCTGAGTTTTTTCATTTTTCGTACCTCCTCACTCAAGGTTGAGATGCCTCTTCATCATAAGTCTCGTTATGACGAAGTAGAGAACGCCGAAGGCAAATTCGAGCACGATACCGCCGCAGAAAAACAGGTGTAAGAAGGCGTGCGAATGTTCCGCCGCAAACCGCGCGAGGTTCCCGAAGAGATCCGAGACGACGCCCTGCGCGATGAAGAGCGTTCCGAGTATCTGCTTTACGACGTATATCGCGAAATAGATGCCGAGAGCGGCGAGTATCTTGTGCTTCTTCGCCGTCTGTCCGATCGATATGCACATGAACATGAGCAGGTGTGCGGTCGCCGCCGCGACGAGAGCGAGTACGACGACTTCGACGACGTAGAGCGGGCTCTGCCCTCCGACCGTTTTGAAACCGTATTTGATCAGATACAGTCCCGCCTTCACGATCTCCGCGAACACCTCTCCCGCGGTCGCCACGGCGAGGGCGGCAAAGGAGACGACGAGGGTCAGCGCGTCGAAGATCAGAGACGTGATAAGCTTTGAGAATATGTGCGCCGCAGGCGTCACGGGAAGGGTGAAGCTGAGGTATCCCTCGGCGGTATAGAGCCCTTTGTAGAAGCGGACGATACTAACTATCACCGTCATCACGGAGCAGACGATCCCCGCTACTACAAGGATGACTATCGCCGAAGCGTTGAATATCCTGTACGACGTCGAGTCCGTCTCAAACAGAGACAGCAGGCGGTAGAGCGCCGCGACTCCGAGTAGAACGACGTAAGCCGGGAACAGTATTTTCCCGAAGGACTTGAAGTCGTATTTTATAAGCTTCTTTACCATCTGAAGACCTCCCTGAACAACTCGTCGACGCTCTTGCCGTTTTCCTCGCGGATATCGTCGACGGATTTCTGAAGAGTGATCTCTCCGTTCTGAATGAATATGACCTCGTCGAGCACCTGCTCGATGTCGGATATGAGGTGGGTGGAGAGAAGCACCGACGCCTCGGGGTTATAGTTGCTGATTATCGTTGAAATGATATAGTCTCTCGTCGCCGGGTCGACTCCCGCGATCGGCTCGTCGAGCACGTAGAGCTTCGCGCGGCGGCTCATCACGAGGATGAGGCAGACCTTCTCCTTGTTGCCCTTGGAGAGGTTCTTCAGCTTCGCCGTTTTGTCGATCCCCAGCCCCTCGAGCATTCTGTACGCCGCCTCGGGATCGAAGTCTTCGTAAAAGTCGCGGAACATATCCACTATCTGCTCGACTCTCATCCACGAATTGAGGTAGCTGTTCTCAGGCAGGTACGAGACGACCTTCTTCGTCTCGACTCCCGGCGCGTCGCCGAGTATTCTGATCTTTCCCTTGTCTGGCGTCAGAAGTCCGCAAGCGAGCTTGATGAAAGTCGTCTTTCCGGAGCCGTTCGGGCCGAGAAGTCCGTATATCTTTCCGCTCTCGAGGGTCAGGTCGATCCCGCGCAGGGCGACCGTGCCGCCGTACCTCTTGACAAGGCCGGTCGCTGTCAAAAGTTCACTCATGTTTCCATTCCTCCACATACTTTTTTGCCGCCTCCTCGTTTATTCCGAGGCGAGCCATATCGGCGAAAAATCCGTCGATCCGCTGCCGCACAAGCCCGTCGAACTGCCGCGACGCCGCCGCCGTGTCCTCGGAGACGTACCACCCCGAGCCTCTGACCGAATAGACCGCGCCAGCGCGCTCGAGTTCCTCGAACGACTTCTGGACGGTGTTCGGATTGACTCCCGCCGCGAGCGCGACCTCGCGCACGGACATGAGCCTCTCGCCGGGCTTAAGTTCCCCCGAGGCGATTCCGACGCAGAGCTGTTCGCAGATCTGCGGACAGACCGGTCTCGATCTGTCAAGCTTCCAATCCATCTGTTTCCTCCTGAATGATTGTATTACTGTACTATTGAGATAATACAATATTTTTCTCCGTTTGTCAATACCTTTCCGAAAATTTTTTCAAACCCTCTCCTTCTTGACAACTTCGCCCCGCGATTATATAATTAAGGTACAAACTCTTAAGGAGATCGATATGGTCAACATAGGAAACAGCTGGGACGCGCTCCTCTCGGGCGAGTTCGACAAAGAATACTACAAAAAACTGCGCGTCGCTCTCGCGCACGAATATAAGAACTATACGGTCTATCCGGATATGTACGACATTTTCAACGCTCTCAAGTATACTCCCTACGAGAACGTTAAAGCCGTCATCCTCGGGCAGGACCCCTACCACGGCCCCGGCCAGGCGCACGGCCTCTGCTTCTCCGTCAAGCGCGGGATTCCTCAGCCGCCCTCACTTCAGAATATATTCAAGGAGCTGAAGGACGATCTCGGTATAGACCCGCCGCCTCACGGCGAGCTGACCTCCTGGGCAAAGCAGGGCGT
>CADBTH010000020.1 GCA_902797495.1 uncultured Ruminococcus sp. | reverse complement strand
GGAGGGCTCGACCCCGATCGAAGTCTACGTAACGATCGCAGATGAGGGAAAGGTCGTCATGGCACAGGAGAAGGTCGCGGTGAGCGATGTCGACTCGGACGGAGTCATCACCGTCAACGAAGTCCTTTATGCCGCTCACGACACGTCCTACGAAGGCGGTGCCGCGGCGGGATACGCATCCGAGAGCACCGCTTGGGGACTCTCGATCACAAAGCTCTGGGGCAACACTTCCGGCAGCTACGGCTACTGGCTGAACAACGCGTCCTGCTGGAGCCTTTCCGACGTCGTGTCCGACGGAGACTACCTCGTCGCGTTCGTCTACAAGAGCCTCGACCCGTGGGATTCCTACGCGAAACTTACTGAATATACGTACACCGCAACCGCGGGCGAAGCGTTCGACGTCGCCCTCGATATCGCCGGGTACGATGAGAACTGGAACACCGTTTTCGCGCCTCACGCGGGAGCGGAGATAAGAGTCCTCGGCAAAGACCTTTCGGAGATCACAGGCTACACGGCGGCAGATAACGGCGACGGAACTTATACCGTGACCGTGAACGCGCCGGGCGAATATTTTGTCGCCGCGTACGACGGCTCTGTCCCGACGGTCCCCGCACTCTCCGCGCTGACCGTTAATAATGCGCCCGCTTCCCCGATCGGCGTTCGCGTTACTATCGCGAACGAGGGGAAGGTCGTAATGGCGCAGGAGAGTGTGACGGCGAGCGACCTCGACTCGGACGGAGTCATCACCGTCGACGAAGTCCTTTATGCCGCGCATGACGCGTCGTACGAAGGCGGCGCGGCGGCGGGATACGCTGCGGAGAGCACCGCGTGGGGGCTCTCGATCACAAAGCTCTGGGGCAACACTTCCGGCAGCTACGGTTACTGGCTGAACAACACCTCCTGCTGGAGCCTTTCCGACGTCGTGTCCGACGGAGACTACCTCGTCGCGTTCGTCTACAAGAGCCTCGATCCGTGGGATTCCTACGCGAAACTTACTGAATATACGTACACCGCGACCGCGGGTGAGGCGTTCGACGTCGCCCTCGATATCGCCGGGTACGATGAGAACTGGAACACCGTTTTCGCACCTCACGCGGGAGCGGATATTAAGATTCTCGACAAAGACCTCGACGAGATCGCAAATTACACCGCGGCCGACAACGGCGACGGAACTTATACCGTGACCGTGAACGCGCCGGGCGAATATTTTGTCGCCGCATACGACGGCTCTGTCCCGACGGTCCCCGCGGTCTCCGCGCTGACCGTTTCAAAAGAGAAGGCCGATCCTTATAAGATATTCTGTGAATCCGAGGAGTACATAGCGAACGCGGGCACTCCGTCGGTCGGTTCGATCGGCGGCGAGTGGACTGTGATCGCGCTGAAGCGCGGCGGATACGACTGCCCCGACGGATACGTTGACAACGCCGTGTCCTACGTCGCCGAGAAGGCTGACGGCAGCGAGAGGCTGCACAGGTCGAAGTCGACTGACAACTCGAGGCTTATCCTCGCGCTGACGTCACTCGGACTTGACGTGACGGACGTCGGCGGACACGATCTGCTCTTCGGACTGACAGATATGGAATACGTAAGGAAGCAGGGGATAAGCGGCCCGGTATGGGCGCTCATCGCTCTCGATTCCTACCGCTACGAAATACCCGATAACGAAGACGCCGCAGAACAGGTAACGCGCGAAGGGCTCGTATCGTTTATTCTCGGAAGACAACTTGAGGACGGTGGCTGGTCTGCTTCCGGCACGAAGTCCGACCCCGATATGACCGCGATGGCGCTCACCGCTCTCGCTCCTTATTATGAGACCGACTCTCAAGTCAAAGCCGCGGCCGACAAGGCGCTCACTCTTCTTTCGGGAATGCAGCTCGAAGACGGCAGCTTCGCCTCGGTCGACGGCACGTGCTGTGAATCGTGCGCCGCGGTGACAGTCGCACTGACGTCTCTCGGCATCGATCCCGATACGGACGAGCGATTCATAAAGAACGGAAACACGGTCATCGATGCGCTCTGCTCTTTCGCACTCGAGGGCGGCGGATTCTCGCACACTCCGGGAGCGGAGCTTAACGGAATGGCGACGGAGCAGGGAACTTACGCGCTCGCCGCGTATTTCCGCTTCAAAGACGGAAAGACGGCGCTCTTTGACATGACCGACGTCACGGTCGACAGACCGATACCCGGCGACGTGGACGGCGACGGAGCCGTCACTATGAAGGACGTTCTCCTGCTCAGAAAAGTTATCGCGGGAGTTGAAGAGTCTTTCGAAGAATACGCGAACAGGCTTGACGTGAACGGCGACGGAGCCGTCAATATGAAGGACGTTCTCACGCTCCGCCGCACGCTCGCGGGAGCGTAAGATACTTATCAATTCATCCGAATCTGACCGAAAGGGGGCGGTGACCTGTGAAAAAGAAGAATATCGCAAACGTTCTGATGGTGCTCGTCATCGCCCTGATCGCGGCGGCGTCGGTCGTTTTCGTCGTGAACGCCAAGCGCGGCGAGAGCGCCGTGCCGGAGACCGACTCGTCTTTCGTCTCCGAAACGGAGTCAGACCCGGGCGAGAGCGCGACGGACAGAGTCGAAGACAAAAAGAAGCCTGCGGCGAAAACCGTCGGCACGGAACGGCTCGAAGAGGAAACGGATGCCTCTTCGGCTGTCGAAACGGAAGACGAGACATATCTTGTCACGAAGACGGAAGAGATCGTTTCTCCCGCCCCCGTCTCCCCGGCGAGCAGCGGCGGCGGGAAGGCGCCTGAGACTACCGGCAAGGCGGACGGCGGAAAATCGCCCGGGGCGACGACGGAGGCGGTGACGGAAAAGGCTGCGGAGCCCGAAAAAGAGGAAGAAACCGTCCCGGTCCCGACCTGTACGGTCTCGATACGGTGCGACACCGCAATTGAAAACTCAGACAGATTAGAGGCGGCGAAGAAGCCGTATCTTCCGAAGGACGGGTGTATACTGCCCGCCGTCACGGTGGAGATCGAAGAAGGAGAGAGCGTTTTCGAAGCGCTGAAACACGTCTGCGACAAATACGGCATCCAGCTCGAATTCAGCTGGACTCCGATCTACAACAGCGCGTATATCGAGGGCATAGGTTACCTGTATGAGTTCGATTGCGGCGACGAATCCGGATGGATATACAAAGTGAACGGGGTCGTTCCGAACTACGGCTGTTCCGAATTCAAGCTCCGCGGCGGAGAGACGGTCGAGTGGATCTATTCGTGCGAAGGGTACGGCGCCGACGTCGGCGCGGAGTGGTGACGGTATGACGCACGACGCTTTTTCAAAATGTCACCCTTCGGTCAACTTCGTCTTTTTCATCCTCGCGATCTGCTTCGGGGCAGTCTTTCAGCACCCCGCGTATATCGCCGCGGGGATCGTCTCGTCGGGTACGTACTACGTTCTTCTGAACGGCAAAAAGAGTATTAAGTCGTTTCTGAGGCTCCTTCTGCTGTTCTGCTTTATTTCATTCATAAATCCTGTCTTTAACACGCGCGGCGATACCGTTTTATTTAAACTCTTCTCAAGACCATACACTCTCGAAGCGCTGATCTACGGCGCGTCGATAGCGTCCGTTTTCGTGATAACGATGCTCTGGTTCGGATGCTGGAACAAGGTGATGACGGGCGAAAAAATAACCTGCCTTTTCGGAGGGGTCGCGCCGGCGCTCTCGATCCTTCTCGTGACCGTCTTCCGCATGGTGCCGGAGATGATACGGACGGCGAAGCGGATAGTGTCTGCAAGGCTTTCCATAGGAAAGGGAGGCGCCGAAAAGCTGTCGGAAAGAGCGCGCTCCGGCGCGTCCGCCCTCGGAGCGCTCGCATCGCTCTCGCTCGAAGGGAGCGTCACTACCGGCGACTCGATGAGGGCGAGAGGATACGGAACGGGGAAGAGGACTTCGTTCTCCGTATACGGCTTCAGACGGCGCGACGGCGCGCTGATGATCCTCGTGGCCGCCCTCGCGGCGGCGGTCATCGCCTTCGCCTTCCGCGGCGCGACGCGCGCGGTCTTTTTGCCCGAAAGGTATTTCGCGCCTCTCTCCGGCGCGAACGCGGCGGGTCTTGCCGCGTACTGTATCTTACTTCTGACCCCGACGGTCATGCATATCAGGGAGGTTATATCGTGGAACATTTCAAAATCAGCGATCTGAGCTTTTCATATCCGACGTCGGGCGACGCGGCTCTCGACGGCGTTTCCCTGACCGTAAACAAAGGGGAATTCACAGTCTTCTGCGGAAAGTCCGGATGCGGAAAAACGACTCTGCTCCGTCACCTGAAAACAGTACTTACCCCCAACGGGAGGAGACGCGGCGAGATCTTGTTCTGCGGCGTTCCGCTCGGCGACGTTCCCGAAGCGGAGCAGGCGGCGAAGATCGGATTCGTCATGCAGGACGTGGACGATCAGATCGTGACGGACAAGGTATGGCACGAGCTCGCCTTCGGCCCCGAAAGCCTCGGCTGGGATCAGAAGAGAATGCGTTCCGCAGTAGCGGAGATGGCGTGTTATTTCGGCATCCAGGACTGGTTTCACAGAGACGTCTCGACGCTCTCAGGCGGGGAAAAACAGCTTCTGTCTCTCGCCTCCGTCATGGTGATGCACCCGGAAGTGCTGATCCTCGACGAGCCGACGAGTCAGCTCGACCCTGTCGCCGCGTCCGACTTCCTCAACACGGTCAGAAAAATAAACGCTGAGCTCGGTACTACGGTCCTGATATCCGAACACAGACTGGAAGACGTCTTCCCGTACGCAGACCGCGCGGTCGTGATGGACGGCGGAAGGATCACGGTGTGCGACACCCCTCAGAATACGGGACGCATCCTCTTTGAGAAGGGAGACGAGATGTTCAAAGCGATGCCCGCTCCCGTCCGCGCGTATTACTCGGCGTCCGGCAAGGGCGAGAGTCCTCTGACCGTAAGGGACGGCAGGGCGTGGCTCGAGAACTCCTTCCCGAACGGAGCGAAGAGCGTTGAGCGGGAAGTGAGCGAATACGCTCCCGGCGGCAGGACCGCTCTGAAGATGAAAGAAGTCTGGTTCAGATATGAAAAGGACGGCAAGGACGTTCTGAAAGGGGTCGACGCGGAAGTGCCCGAGGGTTGTTTTTACGCTGTAGTCGGCGGGAACGGAGCGGGCAAATCGACGCTTCTGAACGCCGTCTGCGGAAAGATCAGGCCTTACCGCGGAAAAACAGAGATATTCGGAAAAGATATCAAAAAATATAAGGCGGGTGAACTGTACGACGGGTGCGTTTCGATGCTTCCACAGGACCCCAAGTATTTATTTGTAAAGAAGACCGTCGGCGCGGAGCTCGCCGAGATGAGCCGTGACGCAGATAAGATAATCCGGACCGCGGAGCTCTGCGGGATAACGGAACTGCTTGACAGGCATCCGTACGACCTCTCCTGCGGCGAGGCACAGAGGGCGGCGATAGCGAAAGTCCTTCTGACAGACCCGCGCCTCGTCCTTCTCGACGAGCCTACGAAGGGTATGGACTCAGCTTTCAAAGAGTCGTTCGCGGAGCTGATCCGGTCTCTGAAGGAGCGCGGGATAACGGTCGTCGCGGTCTCTCACGACGTCGAGTTCTGCGCGCGCTACGCCGACATTGTCGGTATGTTCTTTGACGGCGCGATACTGACGAGCGACACTCCTCGCCGTTTCTTCGGCGGAAACAGCTTCTACACGACGGCGGCGAACAGAATGAGCCGCGGCATATTCGACGGGGCGGTCACCGTCGAGGACGTTGTGGAGAACTACAATGCGAATAAGGGGTTGCAGAGATGAAAAAATCATGGATAGCGACTCTCGCAGTCTTCCTCGTGATGATACCGCTGACGATCTACCTCGGCTCGAAAATACCGGGCAGGAGCTATTACCTGACCGGAACGTTCATAATCGTCTGGCTCCTGATCCCGTTCTTCATGAAATTCGAAGGGAAGAGACCGCAGGCGAGGGAGCTTATAATGATAGCGGTCATGTGCGCGCTGGCAGTAGCGGGGCGCGTTGCGATACCGGTAAATCATTTCAAGGCGGCGTACGCGGTCATAATCATTTCCGGGATCGCGCTGGGGCCCGAGACCGGATTCATCGTCGGGGCGGTGACCGCTCTCGTCAGCAATTTCTTCTACGGACAGGGAGCGTATATGCCGTGGCAGATGATGGCTTACGGCGCGGGCGGAATGGCGGCGGGATTTGCCTTCGCCAAAGGAAAGCTTCCGAAAAAGCCGCTTCCGATGGCGCTTTTCTCCTTCCTTTCGGTCATTCTTCTGATCGGTCCGATCCTCGACGTCTGCAACACGTTTCTCGGAATGCCCGAGGTGACGGCGTCGACTCTCGCAGCGTCCTTTGCGTCGGGCTTTCCCGTCAACGCGATCCAGGCGGCGACTACAGCAGTTCTCGTTTTCTTCCTCGGCAGACCGTTGCTCGATAAACTCGAGAGGGCGAAGCTGAAGTACGGAGTCGGGGAGGTGTGACGGTGGGATTCGAACAATGTCACCCCGCGGTGAATTTCATTTTTTACGCCTTTGTCATAGCTGCTTCCGCGATATTCAACAGCCCCGCCTTCGTCGCGGTATCGTTCGTTTGCTCGTTCGCGTACAGCGTGAAGAAAAACGGAAAACGCGCCGTCGTATTCAACTCGGCGCTCGTCGCGCTCTCCGCCCTGTTTGCGCTCTATTACGCCTCGTACACTCATTTCGGCGTGACGGTGCTCGGGAAAAACTTTATCGGAAACAATATCACCCTCGAATCTATCGTGTTCGGCGCGGTCACGGGGCTTAAAATATCCTCGGTCGTAATGTGGTTCTCGTCCCTCTTCAGGGTCTTTCCGTCAGACAAAACGGTCTATCTTTTCGGCAGGGTCAGCCCGCGTCTGTCCCTTTTCCTTTCGATCCTACTCAGAACCGTGCCGAAAATAAAAAAAGACGCCTCGCAGATCAATTCCGCAAGGCGCGCGCTCGGAAAAGGCGCGGGGCAGGGAAATCTTTTCAAAAGGATAAAGAATTCCGTCTCGCTCGTCTCAGCTCTCATCACGAGGACGGTAGAATCGTTCGTCGCGTCCTCCGATTCGATGAGGAGCCGCGGGAGCCTTCTGAGGGGAAGACGGGCGTTTTCGATCTACCGGTTCGACAACAGAGACAGAGTCTACGTCGTTGCAATGTTCGCCGCGGCTGCGGCGACGGTGTGCGGTGCATCTCTCGGAACGGCGCGCATCGTCTACGACCCAAAGATCGTTCTGCCGCCCCCGTCGGCGCTCGCCTTCGTCTCGTGCGGCGCGTACCTCGTATTCTGCCTGATGCCGCTCGCGCTCGATCTTTTCACGGAGTATTCGTTTTCAAACGC
>CADBTH010000019.1 GCA_902797495.1 uncultured Ruminococcus sp. | reverse complement strand
TTACGGCGGAATAGCTCAGTTGGCTAGAGCAATCGGTTCATACCCGATAGGTCGTGGGTTCAAGTCCAACTTCCGCTACCATTTGGCGAGGCGGAAGTATCTACCGAGCCAAACCTGGCCCGTTGGTCAAGCGGCTAAGACACCGCCCTTTCACGGCGGTAACGGGAGTTCGATTCTCCCACGGGTCACCAACAAAAAAGCGCCTTTTGTCTTTTGACAAAAGGCGTTTTTTTGAATGATGTTTGCCCTGTCGGGCAAATGATGTTGCCTTCGGCAATGATGCCGCTTCGCGAGTGATGTGTGCCTTCGGCAAGTGAGAGCAAGTTCAATGCTTGCTTTTTTCTTTTTCTACGCTCTTTACAATTTTTGTTCGTTGTGGTAAAATAATGGCGGAGGAAGATATGAAAAGACTGTCGGATAATGATATAAAAGATAGCCTCATGGAAGCGGTCTCGGAGCGCTGCGCTTCGTCTTTTGCAAGAAGTCTTCTCTCCGGAGCTGACGCCGACGAGGCGGCGTCAGTTTCTCTGACCGTTGAGTCCGCGATGAGCGGATCGGATTCGGTGACGCTGCTTTTTGCGGATAACAAGGGGCGTTTAGCGGAAAGAGTCTCGCTATCGGGCGATGACGCGCGCCGCGCGCTCGAGCATCCGCGCTCGATTATTTCTGCGGCGAAGAATTACGGGGCGTCGCGCATTACCGTTTGCGTTCGCTCCGTCTCGGGAAGGATCGAGGGAAAGACCGCTTTATCCGCCGCGGAGTATCTTTCGTCTCAGAAAAGGATCCGTCTTTCCGGATTCGTTTTCATAGGTAAGGATTCCGTTTATTCGTATAAGATCGATAAGGCAGGCGCATCGCGCCGAAAAACAGACTGATTCTACAGTCGGGAGGATCGTATGAAAGGTTTTAATAAGCTTGTTTCCTTCATTCTGACAGTCGCGCTTCTCGCGGGAATGATATCCGCAGGCACCGCGGTATTCGCGGGCGGCGGAAACGAAGCGGTCGCCATCGAGGTCGCGGAAGTGACAGTCGATTCGACGGACGTCAACGTATACTGCGACGTAAACGGCAACGCTCATTTCAGATATGAGTTTACCGTGGACTATTCGGTGCAGCTTGAAGACGGCTCGTGGCTGAGCGGAAGCGGAAACCGCGTCTGGTACGACGGCGAATACCACGATATCGCGATATGGGGCGAGACTCAGGATCAGGTCGAGTGGCGTCCCGGCGGACGGTACAGACTTATCGCGATGATCGACAGAAACGCGGACTGTGAATTTTACGTCAACGTCGCTGAAGAGCGGGCGGTATCTCTGGAATTCGACGATTTCTGCGTTGTCGACGGAAACACGGACTATCAGAGTATCGACGATAACGGCGATCCATACGCTCATTACCGCGTGACCCCGAACAACTACAGGATCACTCTCGCCGACGGAAGCGTGATCACGGCGGAGGGCTCTCCCTATTTCTATATCGACGGAGAATCGTATCTCCCGGAGGTATACGATCCTCAGCCGGAGGTACACTGGAAACCGGGAGGAACGTACAGCGTGGTCGCGTGCGTTTTCGGCGCTTATACGACTTATAACGTGACCGTCCTCGAGAATCCGGTAGAAGCAGTAACGGTAAACGATATTACCCTCATCGAACGCTTCGACGGCTACGAGTACGACGGCGACTTCTACTATAATTTCCATCCGCTCGACTGCACGGTCACTTTCAAGGACGGCGCCGTTGCGAAGACGGACGACATGGGAAACCTCGAATGGAACGGCGAAAACTATTTCTTCAACGTATATACGCCGTCAGACATGAAAAACTGGAATGCGGGCGGCACGTATAAGTGTGAGGGCGACTTTATGGGAGTGACGGCGACGTTCAACGTACACGTCGTCGCGAACGATTACGCCTCCCTCGAGATCGCCGGACGGAACGAGCTGACGCTGACACTTACGAAGAAAGACGGAACGAAGGAGACCTACCGCGCGAAGGCCCTGTTTGCGGGAGGTGCCGTCGGCAACGCCTACAGTACCAACTTTATAACGGAAGAAGGCAGAATGTTCAGCGGAAGCTTCGTGTTCCCGGGCGTCCCGTCCCCGTACGATATCGATTTTGACGGTCCTTTCTATCTCGAGCTTCCCGGTCTCAGGAGCAATACGCTCACCGGATGCAAGTGGCTGAAGGAGCAGTTCTTCCCGGGAGGAGCGGGCCCCGACGTGTTGCCCGGAGACGCTGACGGAAACGGCTCTCTCGATTTGAAGGACGTTCTCAAGCTGAGGCGCGCGCTCGCGGGAGCCGAGGAGCTGACGGAAGAGCAGGAGGCGGCCGCCGACGTCAACGGAGACGGCGCGGTGAATATGAAGGACGTCCTTTTGCTCCGCCGCATCCTTGCGGGAGTAGAATAAAATCAAATAAAACAAATCGGCGTGCATTCGTTCGAATGCACGCCGCGTTTTCGTTATTTGAGTTTTCTCAGCTCCGTGTAATATCTCTTTTCGCACGCTTCTCCCATCGAGAACGCCTTGCGCGGAAGGACTCCGTACTTTGTGACGTAAGGGAAGAGGTCTTCCTTTTCGATACCGTCGAAAAGGAATCCGACGGCTCCGCGTTCCGCGAGAGCGACGAGGTCGTCCTTTCCGTGGATGTAGTCGCACTTGCATTTGCCGCCGCGCATGGAGATGTAGTCGTCGATCGCGTCCTGAAGGACTCCGCAGACTATTTCTCCGTCGCCGAGGGAGACGTGGAAGACGTCGCTGTTGTCGCCGAAGATCGCCGTGACGGCGCGCGCCTTTCCTTCGCCGGTGTAAGTTCTGTTCTTTACGAAAGTCAGAAAGTCAACGGGATCTGCGCCGTATACCGCCTTGTAGATCGGCTCGAAAACTATCGCGCGCTCGGAGATCGGAACGAGCTCGACGAGAGCGTCTGCGGCTCCGCCGATCGGAGCGCCCGCTTCCCGAAGCTCTTCGAGATAAGCTTTTGCGGACGCGAGGGAATGGTTTCCGTCGCCGACGCCGTATGGCATCGTGTGAGACGCCCGACGCTCCTCTTCGTAATGTGCGATCATGCCTTCGACTCTTTCAAGAAGTTCTCCCGAGACGAGTCTGCCCGTGATATGACCGCCGCCCTGCATGAGATCGAAGTCGTAAAGCACCTTCATATAGTCTTTTTTCGAAGTGAGCAGATCGAACACGTCCGGGCACTCGCAGAAGAGCATGACGTGGCTCGCTTCGTATACAGAGTCCCGGCGCACCGCTACGCGAGGAGGGATCCTCTCTTTTACCGTGCCTTCCGTCGGACGGATGTCGCATTCGGCTCCGCGCTCGTACGAGTACGCGTCGAGCGAGACCGCGCCGACGATACCGCGGCGTATCAATCCCGACGAGAGAGTCCTCTCGACGTAGACGAGAGCGTCTTTATATTCTTTTAAGAACGTGCCGCCGAGAGACCTCGGGGCGCGCTTTATCGCTTCTTTTTTTTCGTCTTCGAGCTCCGTGCCGAGATAAGCCTCGGGGAGAACGAGACCGAGTGTGGAGGGGGAATCCTTGACGAGCTTCGAACACGCTTCCCAGTACGACGGCTCGGAGGTGTGCTGATCGCACGCTATCACCGACCACGTTTCCCACTCGCCGGAGTCCGATTCGTAGTAAGGAAGGAGGACGTCTGTCTTTTTAAATACGTTATCCATAACGATTCCTTTCGTTTTTCGTCTATACTCACCACGATAAAGTATACGACATTTGAGATGCGTTGTCAAAGGAATTATGAAATTTTATTGAATTGAACAAAAAAACTTGAAATAGCAGTTGTTGTGATGTATAATATAATAGATTATTTTTTGGATGAATAAATATTCATTGACGGAACAGAAGGTGATCACGAAGATGGGACCTCCGCGCGGACCGGATTACGATAAAATGAAACCGAAGAAACCGACGGGTATCAAGGACGTGCCGAGATACCTCAAAGAGCTTTTCGGCGGATTCAATTCGCGCTTATTCTATATATTCCGCCTCGTATGGGAGGCAAAGCCCTGGATACTTTTCCTGATGATGGGCTATTCTCTCGTCAGCGGCGTCCTTCCCGTTATCGGCGCTCTCATTTCGAAAGAGCTTATCAACGCGCTGGTTTCTACCGTCGCCGCAGACACCGCGGGCACCGTACAGTTCTCCGCGATCATGAAGCTGATGATATTCCAGTTCGGGTTCATCCTGCTGAGCGCGATGATCTCCCTGTTTTACAATATGGTCATCAGGATCTCGGGAGAGCTCGTCACCAACCACATAAAGCTGAAGATCCTCTATAAGACGAAGGAAGTCGACATGAGCTCGTTCGATATGCCCGAGTTCTACGAGAAGCTCGAGAACGCGAGCCGCGAGGCGGGCATGCGCCCGATATCGATACTTCAGGCGGTATTCGGGATAATCAGCTCCGTGATAAGTCTTATATCTTTTATCGTAATTCTTGTCTCCGTGACTCCTCTCGCACCGGTTGCGATCATCGTTTTCTCCATACCGACGGCGCTCATCAGCTTCATATACAGAAGAAAGAACTTCGAGTATATGAGAAGGCGTTCGAAGGATCGTCGTCAGATGCAGTACTACAGCGATCTGATGACGAACAAGGATATGGCGAAAGAGATACGTATGTTCAATCTTTCCGACACCTTCATAGACTGTTATAAAGACACGTTCTCAAGGTATTTCCTCGGCATCAAGAAACTGATCTACGCCGAGAGCGGATGGAGCGTCGGAGTATCGCTCGCAAGCTCCGGCGTCAACTGCGCGCTCTTCCTTTACATAGCCAAAAAAGTTTTTGACGGCGCGATAAAGGTCGGCGACTACACCCTTTATACCGGCGCTCTGAATTCGATAGCGTCGGGTATTTCGGGACTTATCTCGACCTTCGCGATGATCTACGAGGGTACGCTGTTCATCGATAATATGATCTCCTTTATGAAAGAGGAGCAGCACATCAAACCCACGGTCGACGAGCCGCTCCACGTCACGCGCGGGATCGCTCACAGGATAGAGTTCCGCGACGTATGGTTCACTTATCCCGGATCCGACCACCCCGTCATCAAACACCTCGACATGACGATAAGGGAAGGCGAGACCGCAGTTCTTGTCGGACTGAACGGCGCGGGTAAGACGACGATCATCAAACTGCTCACAAGGCTCTACGACCCGACGGAGGGAGTGATCCTTCTCGACGGCGAAGACATCAGAAAATACGACGTCAAAGAGCTCTACGATATGTTCGGCATCATATTCCAGGACTTCGGCAAGTACGCCTTCACGGCGGGTGAGAACATTATGTTCGGTCAGGTAGACCGAGGATACGATGAGAGCGGGATCGTCGAGGCGGCGAAGAACGCCGACGCCGACGTCTTCATCTCAAAGCTGAAGAACGGCTACTCCACGAGCCTCATGAAGTATTTCGAGCCGGACGGAACGGAACTGTCGATCGGTCAGTGGCAGAAGCTCTCCATCGCGAGGGCGTTCTACGCGTCGAGCGACTTTATGATACTCGACGAGCCGACGGCTTCCCTCGACGCGATAGCGGAGCAGGAGATATTCAACGAGTTCGAAAAGCTCCGCGAAGGAAAGACGACTCTGTTCGTCTCCCACAGACTGTCCAGCGCGACGACCGCCTCGAAGATCTTCGTCATAGAAAACGGAGAACTCGTCGAGGAGGGCACCCACAACGAACTGATGGCGGCGCAGGGCAAATATTACAACCTATTCTCGACTCAGGCAAAGCGTTACGTTGACGGCGGCGCCGACGGTGGGGAAGAAGACTGATACAAAGGACGGTACATCTTAAATGGACAATATAAACGCAGCGCCGAAGGTAGTTAAATTCGGCGGAACGTCTCTCGCAGACGTCGAACAGTTCAAAAAAGTAAAGGCGATAATAGAGGCTGACGAGAGCCGCCGCTACGCGGTCCCCTCCGCTCCCGGCAAGAGGTTTTCCGCCGACATCAAGATCACCGATATGCTATACAAGTGCTTCGAGCTCTCCGAAGAGGAGAAGCCGATAGACGAGGTCTTCGCGCTAATCACAGAAAGATACGACAAGATCATCGAAGGACTCGGGATCGACCTCGATCTCTCGAATAACTACGAGCAGATCAAGACGGCGATAGAAAATCACGCGGGGCGCGACTTCGCGGCGAGCCGCGGCGAATACCTGTCCGCTCTCGTTCTCTCGAAATTCCTCGGCTACCACTTCATAGACGCGGCGAGGGTCATAAAATTCAGAGAGGACGGCACGTTCGACGGAGATACGACTCAGGAGCTCCTCTCCAAAAAGCTCTCGGAGCATCAGCACGCGGTAGTCCCCGGCTTCTACGGCTCCATGCCCAACGGAACTATCAAAACTTTCTCCAGAGGCGGCAGCGACGTCACCGGCGCGATAGTTGCGAAAGCGGCGTCTGCGTCCGTATATGAAAACTGGACCGACGTTCCGGGATTTCTCATGGCGGACCCGAGGATCGTAAAGGATCCGATGTCGATCGATATAATCACCTACCGCGAACTCCGCGAGCTTTCTTACATGGGCGCGTCGGTGCTTCACGAGGACTCCGTGTTCCCGGTGCGTTCTGCGGGAATACCGATAAACATCAGAAACACGAACGACCCGTCTCACGGCGGCACAATGATCGTTCCCGAATGCCACGATTACGATACCGAAAAGATAATTACGGGTATCGCAGGCAGGCGCGG
>CADBTH010000018.1 GCA_902797495.1 uncultured Ruminococcus sp. | reverse complement strand
CGACCATCTCGACGCCGGGGGCTGTCTTCAGTCCGGGCATGTGTTTTCCGTTGGCGATACCGCCGCAGCCGATGATACCGACTCTTATTGTGTCATTGGCACCTATCATTTGTTTTTCCTCCGAAAAAATAATTTTGTGTTATATTATTGACGCCTCGCGGCGTCTTACAGACTTAGAGATCGCGGCAGAGAACGTCCGCGATGCGCTGTGACGCGAATCCGTCTCCGTACGGGTTGGAGGCGTGACTCATCGCGTCGTACGCCGCCTTATCCGTTATGAGTCTCTTAAACTCGTTGTAGATCGTCTCCTCGTTCGTTCCGACGAGCTTCAGAGTTCCCGCGGCGATGCCCTCGGGGCGCTCCGTCGTGTCCCTCATGACGAGGACGGGTTTGCCGAGTCCGGGAGCCTCCTCCTGGATGCCGCCGCTGTCGGTGAGGATCAGATAGCTTCTCGCTATAAAGTTGTGGAAATCGAGAACGTCGAGCGGCTCGATAATGTGGAATCTCTCGTCGTCGCCGAATATTTCAGCCGCCGCTTCGCGGACTACCGGATTCATATGTATCGGGTAGATGACCTTGAGGTCGTCGTACTCGTCGACGATGCGCTTTATCGCGCGGAACATATTCCTCATCGGCTCGCCGAGGTTTTCCCTTCTGTGAGCGGTCAGAACTATCAGCCTGCTTCCCTTCGCCCACTCGAGCTCGGGGTGGGAGTACTCTTCCCTGACAGTCGTCTTCAGCGCGTCGATCGAGGTGTTGCCGGTGACGTAGATGTCGTCCGCGCACTTGCCCTCGGAGACGAGATTGTTCTTCGCGGTCTCCGTCGGCGCGAAGTGATACTTCGCGATGATCCCGACTCCCTGGCGGTTGAACTCCTCCGGATACGGGGAGTATATGTTGTAGGTGCGAAGCCCCGCCTCGACGTGTCCTACGGGTATCCTCATATAGAACGACGCGAGCGCCGCGACGAAGGACGTAGTCGTGTCTCCGTGAACGAGAACGACGTCCGGGCTCTCCTTTTCGAGAACGGATTTGATCTTCTCGAGGATCGACGTCGTGACGTCGAAGAGAGTCTGATTCTGCTTCATGATCGATAGGTCGTAATCGGGAATTACCGAGAACGCCTCGAGCACCTGATCGAGCATCTGACGGTGCTGTCCGGTCACGCAGACGAGCGTTTCGATCTCGCTTCTTGTCTTCAGCTCGTTGACGAGCGGACACATCTTGATCGCCTCCGGACGCGTACCGAAGACGAGCATTACTTTTTTCATGTCGGCCTCCGCGGTCAGTCTATAGATTTGTCAATGTTGAATCTCGTTATTTTCCTTGAAGTGTTCTTCAAGAACTCCGTATTTCTAATCTTGATCTTGCCGACCGCCTTGTACGAGGGCATTGTCTTGTTGATCTCGGCGATCTTGCCCTTGAAGTATTCCTTGAAGTCATCGATGCCTCTCAGCTTGAGAGCCTCGGCGTCGGGATATATCTCCGCGACGATGACCTCGCGGCCGGGATCCTTCTTGCTCTCGCCCGCGTATACGACGACCTCGCCCACTCCGTAGACGCCCGAAATCTTCGACTCGATCTCCTCGGGGTATACGTTCTTGCCGTTGGAGAAGATGATGAGGTTTTTAAGGCGTCCCGTGATGTATATCCAGCCCTCGTCGTCGAGCCTTCCGTAGTCTCCCGTGTGGAAGTATCCTTCTTCGTCAAATACCGCCGCGGTAGCCTCGGGATCCTTGTAATATCCGAGCATGACGTTCGGGCCTTTTACGCAGATCTCTCCCTCTCCGTTCTCGTCCGGGTCTGCGATCTTCACTTCCTCGCCGATTATCGGGATTCCGACCGAGCCGGACTTCTGAAGTCTGTTTCTGTTGCAGGAGATAAGCGGAGCGCACTCGGTGATGCCGTATCCGTTGAGGATCGTGATGCCGATGGCGTCGAAGGTGTCGATGATCTCCTGAGGGAGAGCCGCGCCTCCGCAGATGATCATTGTGACGTTGCCGCCGAGGAACTCGTGTATCTTCTTGAACACGCGGCGTCTGAGGTCGAGTCTGACCTTTCTGATGCCGTTCGAGACTTTTATCATTCGGCGCAGGGCGCTCGCCTGACCGCTCTTTTCCGCGTTCGACCATATCCTCTTATAGATCGTCTCAACGAAGAGAGGAACGAGGACGAGGTGAGTCGGCTGCTGCTCCTTCATTTCCTTCATGAAGTACTTGAGTCCGGACGAGATATAGATCTCGGCGCCCTGAGCGAAGTGTCCGACGAGGTTTACCGTCGAGCCGTAGGTGTGGTGAAGAGGCAGCGCGAGGAGAGTCTTGTAAGTTATCTGGAACAGATACATACCCTGAGTCATGTCGGAAACGATGTTCTTCGTCGAGAGCATGACGCCCTTCCCTTTTCCGGTCGTTCCGGACGTGAAGACGATCGACGCCATGGCGTCCTCGTCGATCTCGTAGTCGTAGTACGAGTTGTCGCCCGACTCGAAGAGATCCGCGCCGCGCGCCGCGAGAACGCGGAGCGAGCTGTCGCCCTCGAGAGGCGAGCCCATCATGCAGATCCACTGCACTCCGCTCTGAGCGGTCTTCTTTATCTCCGCGATCTTCTCCGAAACGTCGGAGCCGTAGAAGACGTATTTGCATTCCGCCTTATCAATGATGCCGGAGATATCCTCGGCGGAGAGATCCTTGTCGATCGGAACGCTGACGCATCCGGACGCCATTACCGCGAAATAGGCATATATCCAGCCGATCGACGTGCCGCCGATGATCGCGCACTTCTCGCCGCGGCATCCGAGCTCGATCAGAGCCGTGCCGATATCTCTAACGCGGTCTCTGACCTCGGCGAACGTGACCTTCACGGGCTCTTCGTCGTTCGGTTTGTTTCTGTAGGAAAAAGCGGTCTTGTCGGGGAATTTCTCCGCGACGTTCTCGCACATGATCCTGAAGTTTTCAAAGACGGTAGTCTCATATAATGGGTATTCTTTCATATGCACCTCATAATGTTGTGTGTAGCCGAAAAAATTAAAAACAAAACGGTTTGATACTATTGTACCACAATCCGTTTTGTTTTTCTATAGTTTAATGAAATTTATTATATATTTTTCTTACTTATCTTTTACGCGGCGATAAAGCCCGCCGCAAAAGAAGCACCATATTGATTTTTATCAAAGTTGCCGGTCAATTATAACATTTTATTTACAAAGCCCGACAAACGCTTTTGTTTATTTGTTATTTTTTATTTTTTTTAATTTGTATTTTATTTATTTTATAATGATCGATTTTCCGCTCGCGGGTTTCCCGAAAGCGGGTTTCCCGAAAGCGGATTTCCCGAAAGCGGGTTTCCCGAAAGCGGGTTTTCAGCGATCGGTCGACCGCGGAAAACGCAAAACAAATACGGCGCGGATCTTTGATCCGCGCCGCCGGCTGTCAGTCGATGGTTTTATCTATGGTGAATCTCGTTATCTTCTTTGAAGAGTTCTTACTGAACTCCGTCGTTCTGATCTTGACGTGTCCGACCTGCTTGAAGGAGACGAGGGTCTTGTTGACTTCCGCGACCTTGCCCTTGAAATAGCTCTCGGCGTCGTCGACTCCGATGCTCTTGAGCGCGTCGAAATCGGGGAATATCTCGGCGACGATGATCTCGCGAGAGGGGTCGCGCCTGCTCGTGCCGGCGTAGACTACGACCTCCGATACGCCCTCGACGGCGGATATCTTGTCTTCTATCTCCTCGGGATATACGTTCTTGCCATTGGAGAAGATTATCAGGTTCTTGATCCTTCCCGTGACGTAGATCCAGCCGTCGGAATCGAGTCTGCCGAAGTCTCCGGTGTGGAAGTAGCCCTCCGCGTCGAATACGGCGGCGGTCGCTTCAGGCTCGTTGTAGTAGCCGAGCATCACGTTGGAGCCTTTTATGCAGATCTCGCCCTCCCCCTCTTCGTCCGGAGAGTCGATCTTGACCTCCTCGCCGATTATCGGGATGCCGACGGAGCCGGGCTTCTGATAGAGGTTTCTGTTGCAGGAGATCAGCGGAGAACATTCCGTGATGCCGTAGCCGTTGAGGATAGTGATGCCGAGCGCGTCGAACGTATCGATCACGTCCTGACCGAGAGCGGCTCCTCCGCAGATTATGAACTGCACCTTTCCGCCGAGCTTGTCGAGAATCGATTTGAACAGTCTCTTTCTGACGTCGATCTTTACGCGGCGCATACCGTTGCTGATCTGCATCAGACGGCGGAGCATAACGTCCTTTTTGCTCTTCTTCGCTTCAGCCCAGATGAGCTTATATATCGTTTTTACGAACATGGGAACGAGCACGAGGTGGGTCGGCTGCTGTTCCTTCAGCTCCTTCATGAAATATCTGAGTCCCGAGGAGAGATAGATCTCGACTCCCTGCGCGAAGTGGCCGACTATATTGACGGTGGAGGCGTAGGTGTGGTGGAGCGGCAGAACGCAAAGCGTCTTCTTCGTTACGTGGAAGAGGTACATCGCCTGCACCATGTCGGAGGCGATATTGCGCTGAGAGAGCATGACTCCCTTGCCCCGTCCCGTCGTGCCGGACGTGAAGACGATGGACGAGAGCGCGTCCGGGTCGATCTCATAGCGGTAGTAGGAGTCGTCGCCGTCGGCGAAGAGAGACGCTCCGTGGACTCTCAGGTCGTGACGTCTCGCATCTCCCTCGAGAGGCGCGCCCTTCATGCAGATCCACGTGACGCCTTCAGTATTTCTCTTCATCTCGGCGATCTTGTCCGCGACGTCGGCGCCGTAGAAGACGAAGCGGCAGTCGGCTCTTGCGACGATGCCCGAGAGATCCTCGACGGATAGCTCCTTGTCGCAGGGAACGCTGATACCGCCGGACGCCATGACCGTGAAATAAGTCAGTATCCAGCCGATGGACGTGCCGCCGATGATCGCGCACTTCTCGCCGCGGCATCCGAGCTCGATCAGCGCCGTGCCGTAATTCCTCGCGTATTCTCTTACCTCGGAAAAAGTGAACTTTACAACTTCGTCGTCTCTCGGATCCTTTTTGAACGAGAACGCCGTATCGTTCGGGAACTTTCTCGCGGAGTTTTCTATCATGTCGCGGAAATCCCTGAAATATGTCGATTCATAAAGAGGATAGTCTTTCATTTGTACCTCCGGTATTATTCTGTCGAAAAAACAGACCGATCACGATACATTGTATCACAAACCGGTCTGTATTTCTACACTTTGGCGAAATTAATTATTGACAGATTTTAAAAATTTTTGTATGCGCGCGTTGGAGGAATTGCCGAAAACCTCGTCCGGCGTGCCTTCGACGGCTATGACTCCGGAGTCCATAAAGATCACTTTGTCTGAAACGTTCTTTGCGAACTCCATCTCGTGAGTGACGATAATCATCGTCATTTTACGCGCGGCGAGCCCCTTTATGACGGACAGAACCTCTCCCGTAAGCTCCGGGTCGAGGGCGGACGTCGGCTCGTCGAAACAGAGTATCTCCGGCTCGAGCGCGAGCGCGCGAGCTATTGCAACTCTCTGCTGCTGACCTCCGGAAAGCTGACACGGATAGTTGTCCGCTTTGTCGGAGAGCCCGACGCTGTCGAGCAGCTCCGCCGCCTTCAGCCGCACTCCTTCGAGAGCCTCTTTTATCGCCGCGGCAGACGCCTTTTCCCTCTTCAGCTCTTCCCTTTTGAGCAGCTCCGCCGCGAGGGTCACGTTCTTAAGAGCCGTGTACTGCGGAAAGAGGTTGAACTGCTGGAAGACGAGCCCGAAGTGAAGCCTTCTGTCCCGCTTTTCCCTGTCCGAAAGATTTCTCCCCTCTTCCGAATCGTAAAGGGTCTCGCCGCTCAGCGTGATCTTTCCGGAGGTCGGCGTCTCGAGGAAATTGAGACACCTGAGAAGAGTCGTCTTTCCGCTCCCGGAAGAGCCGATAAGGGAGAGCACTTCCCCCTTTTCGACGTCGAAGGATATCCCCTTCAGCACTTCTGCTTTGCCGAAATTCTTCGTTATATCTCTGACTTCAAGTAAAGACATTGCTCTCCTCCTCACGACCTGAAATATGACAGCTTCTTTTCAATATATCCGAAAAGAAGAGTAAGTATGCCGCAGAACGCGAGATAGAAGACTCCCGTGTAAAGGAGCGGCCAGAGCAGTCCTTCGCTCTTGATGAATTTCTGCGCCGCCCAGATCAGCTCGTACGCGGTGATGATACGCGCGAGGGACGTGTCCTTTACGAGCGTTATGATCTCGTTGCTCATGGGCGGTATTATGCGCTTTACGACCTGAAGGAGAATGACCTTGAAGAATATCTGCCTCTTGGTCATTCCGAGGACGTATCCCGCCTCGTACTGCCCCTGGGTTATGCTCTCGATGCCTCCGCGGTATATCTCCGAAAAATAACAGGCGTAGTTTATGACGAAGGCGATCACCACCATGGTCATCGCGGAGAAGTTGTTCATCTTCTCCATCAGATCGATGAAGAAGTTTGAAGTACCCGCCTTTCTCGCCGCCATGACGATAAGCCCCGGGCCGTAGTAGATAACGATGAGCTGGAGCATCAGCGGCGTTCCGCGGATGATCCAGACGAAGACCTTGACCAAGTATTTCAGCGGCTTGAAGCGGCTCATCGAGCCGAAGCTGATGACGAGCCCCAAGGGAAGCGCGAAAAGAAGAGTCAGTCCGAATATTTTTAGAGTCGAGAGAAAGCCCTCGAGCAGCTTCAGGGTGACTTCCCCGAACGTAACAGATGCTATCATAATCATACCTTACCGAAAACGAGGGCTGTCGCCAGCCCTCTGAATTTACCGTACCGGGGATCTTTTATTTTGTCAGTTCGACGTTGTATTTTTCGGAAAGAGCCTTGAGCGTTCCGTCGGCGATGAGAGAGTCTAACGCCTTGTTGAATTCGGCCGTCAGATCGGAGCCCTTTCTGAACGCCACGCCGTACTCCTCGTCGGTGAGCGTGAGAGCGACTGTCAGATCCGCATAGTCGGAGTCTTCCTTGAGCATTGCGCCCGCCATCGTAGCGTCGATGACGCAGCCGTCGGCTTTTCCGGACTTGACCTCGAGAAGCGCGTCCGTCTGAAGCTGGCATTCTACCGTCTCAAATCCCGCGTCTTCAGCGGCTCCCGCTCCGGCAGATCCCGACTCAACGGCTACCTTTCCCGTGAAATCAGCAGCTTCTTCCAGTTCCGCTGCCGCTTCTTTCGTCGTAACGAGCACCTGATTGTTCTTCGCGTACGCAACGGAGATGTCCGCGTTGAGCTTGCCCTCGTCCGTTATCGTCATGCCGTTCCAGATGCAGTCAACGTTTCCTGACTCGAGCTCGAACCACTTGTTGTCCCAGTCGATCTCGACGAATTCGACGTCCACGCCGAGGATCTTTCCGAACGCCTCTGCAAACTCAGTGTCGAATCCGGTCCACTCGTCGTTCTCGTCCTTGTAGTTCATCGGAGCGTAGTCCGTGATACCTACGACGATCTTGCCCGCCGCCTTGACGGCGTCAATATCCTTGAGGGAGGCTTCCGCCGTGTCGGCTGCCGTGTCCGCCGCGGTATCGTCGGCTTTCTTATCCGCGCCGCACGCCGCAAACATGGAAACTACCATGATCGCGCAGAGCGCGAGAGCTAAAAGTTTGACAAGTTTTTTCATTTTTGCTTTACCTCTTTATTATGCTAAAGTATTAATACGCTAACAATTATACCACTCAATACCTCACTTGTCAATAACTTCATTCAATATTTTTAATAAAATCTTGTTTTTCAATATTTTTTATAAATAGATCCCCTTTCAAAAAGTTCTGAAAAGGGGGGCAGGGGGAAAACTCTTTCAAGAGTTTTCCCCCTGCGTTTCGCTCTGTAATTCTCATTCAAGCTCGACCTCGGCGACTCTCACGACAAAGTTTTTGCCGTAGGGGAAGCCGGTGGCGTTCATAACGAGGTGTTCGCCGTCCTGGCTGAACTCAAGTTCCTCGCCGTTGTCCGTCCAGCGCACGCTCTTCACCTTGCGCTTTACGCGGTCAAAGTTCTTCGGGCCGAGCCCGTCTCCGTTCACGGTGACGTTGGCGTCTCCGAGAACGCACATATTGTGTATAAAGAGGTAGGCTTTTCCGTCCGCTTCGAGAGCGAAGTTTTTGGACTCGCACGCGTGGATCTTCGACGGCTTTCCGCGGTAGATGCTCTGCCCGCAGGTCTTGACCCAGACTCCCAGCTCCCGGAGCATCGCCTCCTGCATCATGACTATCTCACCCTCTCCGGTGGGACCGACGTTGAGCAGATAGTTGGCGCCGACCTTGCGGCAGGCGCAGAGCGTTTCGATAAGCTCCGGCAGGGACTTGTAGTGCAGGTCGCAGCTGCCGTATCCCCAGTGGTCGTTCATAGTGTGGCACATCTCGGCGGCGACGTACTTTTTGTGCCCTTCGCGGTTCATCGGAGTCGGTCTTCCCTGCTCGAAGGTCACGCTGTCGAGCTGAAGGTTGCCGACCTCGCCGCGCGCGCCGAGTCCCGTGTTGTTGACGATTATCGCGTCCGGCTGATGACGGCGGATGACCTCATAGAGCTTGTCCTCTTCCCAATCCGTTCCCGCAGGCTTGCTCCAGTTTCCGTCGAACCACATGCCGCCGATCTTCCCGTAGTTAGAACATAGCACCTCAACGCTGTCGCGCAGGTACTGAAGATACTTCGGAAAATCGTCGTTGAAGGACTCCTGATACCAGTCGAGAGTCGTGTGGTAGAAGAACGGAGCGACGCCTCCCTCATGACACGCGTCGACGAACTCGCGGACAAGGTCGCGCCCGCCCAGATGGTGCGGCGCGTCGTAATCACACAACCCGCAGGTATCGTAGAGTGAGAAGCCGTCGTGATGGCGCGTCGTCAGCGTTATGTAGTTCGCTCCCGCCGCCTTCGCGATCTCGACCCACTTCTTCGGGTCGTATTTTACAGGATCGAAGGTGTCCGCGAGCTTCTTGTACTCGTCCTTCGGTATGTTTGCGATATTCATTATCCACTCGCCCTGACCGAGCTGTGAGTAGATCCCCCAGTGAACGAACATCCCGAGTCCGAAATTCTCAAACTCGGCGATCCTTTTTTCCGGTACGGGTATTGACATATCAGGTCTCCTTTGTTATCATAATATCCGTATCTATGGTATCATATCGCCGCGGCAAATTCAAGCGAAATGATAAAAAATAAAAAAATATAAAAAAGACTTGCTTTTTTCCTTTTGTTGTGCTATAATATTCAGGCATGTGTCGGAAGACACTAAAACGGAGCAGTCCTCTGCGGCTCGGCACGAATGCTCTATGATATAGGAGGAGTCGAAATGGATAAGAAGATCGACGCTTTTGTAAGCGAGCAGTTGAAGACGGAAATCACACCTTTCAACATAGGTGACACCGTCAGAGTCCACAACCTTATCAAAGAAGGTACGAGAGAAAGAATTCAGATGTTTGAAGGAACCGTCATCGGTAAGCACGGCGGCGGCATCTCGGAGACCTTCACAGTCAGACGCGTAGCTTACGGCTGCGGCGTTGAAAAGACGTTCCCGCT
>CADBTH010000017.1 GCA_902797495.1 uncultured Ruminococcus sp. | reverse complement strand
GCGGCAACTCCGGGCTTGAACGTCGAGCCCGGCGCATAAGTGCCTTCGAGCGCTCTGTTGAAGAGGGGCGCGTTTTCGTCCTCGCGAAGCTTTGCGTAGTCTTCGTCGAACGTCACGAGGTTATAGGACGGATACGTCGCCGCGGCGATGACCTCTCCCGTTTCGACCTTTATGAGCGTCAGCGCGCCGGCGTTCGCGTCCTCGCCGACGCAGGTCTCCTCGTCCTTCTTCTTTTCCGCTTCCGCGACGATGAGATCGATGTTGTTTTTCAGGGCGCGCTCGGCGTCCATCTGAACGTCGATGTCGATAGTCAGATAGACGTTGTTTCCGGCGACGGGCTCCTTGGAGACGTACTCGTCGACCACGTTGCCGAACTCGTCCTCGACTATCGTCTTCTCTCCGTCGATCCCCCTGAGGTATTCCTCGAACGCCGCTTCCGCGCCGGTCAGTCCGACGACGGCGTCAACGGGGTATCCGAGTTCTTTATAGTAGTCCGCCTTTTCCGCCTGGATCCTGCCCGTCCTGCCTATCAGGTGAGAGGCGACTCCGGGGTATCCGAATACGCGGTTGACGACCTTTTTCGTCTCGACTCCTCTGAGTCCGTCCTCTCCGAAGAGAGTGATGAACTCAAGCGTGACGTCCTTGAATATCGTGTACGGCTCGGAGGGAGAGAAGTTCTTCATCTCCATGTCCGCTCTGATCCTGAAGAGGAGATCTTCGTCCTCCTTCGGATAGACCGCATTTTCGTCCTCGTCGATTAAGCCGTATCTGTTTCTGAGTATCCCGACGGCTTCCGCCGCGGGAGGAAGCTCTTCCTCCTCGGTCAGTTCGAGAAGGATCTTCGTCAGCCGTCTGCCGTAGACCGTCTGCATATAATCGGAGTTGTATTCGTAGTTTATTTCCGTGCCCGACTGGTTCGGTATCTCGAGGAAGGGAAAGTCGGGAAGCGTGAATTTGTCGTATTCTCCGCACTTCTCCGCATCCGACATGAGCTTGAGTATCGTCTCGTTCTTACCCGCGTTACTGCGCGGAAATGCTCCCGCGTCAAGATAAACTTCATAATAATACTCGTTGGTGACGAGCGGCTTTCCGTTGCGGTCGTAGATCTCTCCGCGAAGCGCCTGGATCGGCTCGGTGCGGGTCCTGAAGTTTCCGCGGGAGGAGTCCTCCGTGTATCCCTGACCCGTGACTTCGATATTGACGAGCCTTATCACGAAGACGACGGCGAATGCTACGATGAGAAGTCCCATCGCCGCGTATCTTGCAAAATGTTCTCTTTTTTTCACAGAGTTCCTCCTTTCTTCAGTCAGTTGATGCGTTCAGCCCTCGATTTGTGGAAAGGCTTGAACGATAGCCACGCCGCGACGTGCGGCAGCAGCGCGAATATAAAAGTAGACACGAATTCCGGTATCACCCGGTCGCCGAACATCAGAGAAGCGTTCGGAGAGTCGAAAGTGATACAGATATATATCACGGTGACGAGCGCGCGGAGTATACCCGATACGAACGTGCCCGCGAGCCTTATCACGAAAGAATCGCGCAGGTAATACGTTCCGAGCACTCCCGCGATAAAGCCGCAGGGAACGTAAAGGAGCGGCAGAAGAGTGACGCCGGCGGAGCCGAGACACTCGATCAGAAAAGCCGCGGCGAGTCCGCTGACTCCTCCCCATCTCTCGCCCTCGGAAAAACCGATCGCGATAACGAGCGGGAGCATCAGGTCCGGGATCGCGCCGAACGGACGGATCCTTGAGAAAACCGTGATCTGAAGCATCGCGAAAACCACGATCAGCGCGCCGCAGATGAGCCCTTTGATTATGTTTTCAATGTTTACCGATATCCCGAGGCGCCACATATGAAAGCGGTCGAGGATGCGGTGATAGAATTTTACGGCTTCCCCCTCTCTCTGAGGGATCCTGTTGTGTATGTCGGAGTTCGCCGCCGAACGGCGCTCTCTTATCTCTCTCTTTCTTCTCTCCGCCTCGGCGCGCTCTTCGGGAGACAGGGAATACCTCGAAACGATCCCGTTCCTCTGAGGCGCCCTCGCTCCGGCCGGATCTCTTCCCGACGGGGCGCCGTTTGCGGCGGGGCGCGGAGACGACGGGCGGACTTTTTTGCGCGCCGGAGCGGCGTTCCCCGCGCCGGCGGGCTTCGACGGCCTTCTGTGACCGCCTCCCGTCTCGCCCATATACACTCCCCACGTTCCGTCGGGGAGCTTTATCCTCTGCTTTTCGTACTTTCGCCCGTCTCTTTTTTCATCACTCATCGGGCAGTACCTCGTAATCGGTGATGACCATCAGCTTTGTGATGTCCTTCATCTGCTCCGACGGTCTGACGTAAGCGACGACAGACTGGGTGTTCGGGTCGGGCTCCGTCCTCTCGACGTAACCGATGAGAAGACCTCGCGGATATACGCTCCCGTAACCGCTCGTAAGGATACGGTCCCCCTCCTTCACGTCCGAATCGGCGGACAGATAGAGCATCTTGCAAAGGCCCTCGGACGCGAGAGTGAAATCTCCTTCCACGACCCCCGGCTCGTCCGTGCGCTGTATGTACGCTCCGACGGAAGCACCCGACTCGAGAAGAGTCACCGCCTTGCACCAGGTCGTGCCGACCTCCTTGACGTAACCGACGACTCCGTAGTCGGTGACGACGCACATATTGCGCGCGATACCGCTCGACGTTCCCTTGTCGAGTATGAAGACCGTCATATAGTTCCCGGATTCGGAGCCGGTGACCTTGCAGTCAACGTATTTATAATCCGGGTGTTCGCGGCGCAGTTCAAGATATCTGTAGAGCCACTCGTTCATTTTCTCGACTTCCTCGGCGTCCGAAATGCTCTTTTTCAGCGAAGACAACTCCTCTCTGAGGGCGTTGTTTTCGTCGACGATCCTGTCGAACTCGGTAAAATACGACGTGAATCCGGACACCGCGTCGGAAGCGTATGAAAACAGATTCTTTACGGGGGTGAGCACGATGTTGACCGCGTTCCGTATATAACTGCCCGCACCTACCGCGGACATGACCGACGGAACGACCGTGAACACTATCGTCAGTATAACGAGCGCCATAAAGAATTTGTTCTTTATGAAATGAGGCATTTTACCCTCCTATGATCACAGTCCCTTGTAGCGGTTTCTGTAGTTGATGCCGTCCGTGTCGTTTTCTATGACGTGGCCGATACCGACCGCAACGCTGTCGAGCGGGTTCTTCGCCACTATCGCTTTTATTCCCGTAACCTGCGTGATTAGCAGGTCGAAGCCCGCGAGGAGAGCGCCGCCGCCTGACAGCATGATACCGTTGTCGTATATGTCGCTCGAGAGCTCCGGAGGAGTGTTCTCGAGGGTCGTTCTGATGCACTCGACTATGTGCGAGAGCTGCTCTCCCATAGCCTCTCTGATCTCCGCGGAATTGACCGTGATTATCGCGGGAAGCCCGTTGAGCAGATTTCTGCCTCTGACTTCCATGACTCCGCGGTCGGCGGCGGGATGAACGCTTCCTATGCTCTTCTTGAGATATTCCGCGGTCACTTCGCCTATCAGTATGTTGTATTTTCTCTTGATGTAGGAGACTATCGCGTCGTCGAGCTCGTCTCCCGCTGTTCTAAGGGACGTCGAAAGAACGATACCGCCGAGGCTGGTGACGGCGACCTCCGTCGTACCTCCTCCGATATCGACGATCATGCTTCCTCTCGCCGACTCGACCTTCAGTCCCGAGCCGATAGCCGCGGCGATCGGCTCTTCTATGAGTCCGACGCTCTGCGCGCCAGCCTCGAGAGTTACGTCCTGAACGGCTCTCTTTTCAACTTCGGTCACGCCGTACGGCACGCAGATCATGACCCTCGGTCTGCTGAAGACGGTGTTGCCGGACACTTTCTTAAAGAAATGTCTCAGCATCTGGGTAGTATAATCAAATTCAGCGATAACTCCGTCTTTAAGAGGTCTCATAGCAGTTATTGAGCCCGGCGTTTTACCGAGCATGAGCTTCGCCTCGTTACCGACGGCGACCACCCTCTTGCTCCTCGATTCCACCGCGACGACGGACGGCTCGCGAAGAACTATTCCGCGGCCCCTTACGTATACGATGGTATTGGCTGTTCCGAGATCTATTCCGATACTTTTACTCATTTATTGATCCTTTCCGATATGGTCGATTAGTCTTTATTGAAAGTCGAAAAGTCCGATCCCGAACTCCGACAGTATTTCCGATATCCTGCAAAGGGGCAGACCCATCACGTTGAAGTAGTCCCCGATAAGTTTTTCCACGAACGCGCCCGCCGCGCCCTGGATGCCGTACGCGCCGGCTTTGTCGAACGGCGCTCCGCTCGCAATATAGCCTTCGATCTCCCTTTCCGAAAGCTCTCTCATGAAGACCTCGGTCGTCACGGTCTCGGAGACCGTCTTTGCACAGTCCGTAACCGTGATACCCGTGTGGACGAGGTGCCGTCCGCCCGACATACTCCGGAGCATCCGCCTCGCGTCGTCCGCGTCCTTCGGCTTTCCGTATATCTCCCCGTCGTTTTCGACGACGGTATCCGCTGCTATTATCACGCGGTCGCCGTCCGTCGCGGCGGCGACGGCTTCGGCTTTTCTCTTCGATATCTCGCGCACGGCGCACGCCGCCGATATCCCGTCCTCAAGGAACTCGTCCGCGTCCGACACTATCACCTCGTGCCGGTATCCCGCGAGGCTCAGTATCTCGTCTCTCCGCGGGGACTTTGACGCTAAAATCAGTCTTCTCATATCCGTTCGTCAGATCCCCGTGGATCCGAATCCTCCGTCGTTTCTCTCCGTCTCGTCAAGAGTTTCTGCTTCTTCGAAGCGCGCTCTGTACACCGGAGCTATCGCCATCTGCGCGATCCTGTCGCCCGGACAGACCGTGAAGGGCTCCGCGGAGTGGTTTCTCAGAGCTACCATGATCTCTCCTCTGTAATCGCTGTCGATCACACCGACGCAGTTCGCCGGAGCGACTCCGCGCTTCGAGGCGAGCCCGCTCCTCGCGTAGATGAAGGCGGCGACGTCGTCGCGCTCCATCGAGATCGCAAGGCCGGTCGGCACGAGACGGGTCTCGCCGGGAGATAACACGATCTCGCCGTCACCCGCGTAGCAGAGATCCGCCGCGGCGGAGCCGGGCGTCGCGTAAAGAGGTATCTTCGCGCCGTCACGCAGTTTTTTTATCTTTATTCTTACGTCCATCTTATTTTATCCTTCTGACTTTTGCTTTGTCCGCCGGCTCGTCGCCGTTTTTATAAGCGCGTATCACCGCTTCGCACTTCTTTGCCGTCTCGTCCGTAAATATGAAATGGAGCCTCGACGCGCCGCATCTTTCGGTAACGTCCGCTCTGTCCGCCATATATACCGGAACGCTGTTGAAGATCACGTTCGAGCAGTCGCGAAGCCCGCTCACCGGGAATTCCGCTCCCGTTCTGTCCCTCAGCACGCCGCGGCAAAGAACGCCGTCGCACTCTTTTCCGAGCGATCTGCCTTCCTTCTTTTCACGGTGCGGAAAGATCCTTCCTCCCGCTCCGCCGAACGGACACTTCGCTCCGCCATCGGACATGAAGCACCTCTCGGTATGCATGAGAGGTATCCTGCCGTATACGATCAGGGCGGAATCGCCGTCGATATCCCTGCAAAGCGCCGACGGCGCCTCGGGAGACACCGTAACGCAATCCGCGTATCCGAGGACTGCTTTTGCGCACTCCGAGTTCAGCACGTTGAATCTGAAAGACGCCGCCGCACTCATACCGAGAGACTTTACGAACGCCGCCTGACCGAAGCCGTGGACGAGCGCTTCCCCGCGGTACCCTTCGAGGGCGGACGCGAGAGCGCCGTATTCATTATCGTAGGTCAGCGGATCGAGGGAGATACAGATTTTTCCCCCGTCCGCCGACTCCGCTTCATAATAGGGTATGTATATTCTGTCGAAATAATCGAGAGCCGCCGCGGGCACGTTGTCAAGCGACGTGAACTCCGCCGTCCTGACGACCTTTCCTGCTCTTCGCAAGGTCGGCTTCTTTTCAAAACGCGCCTCTTTCGTTTCGCAAAGATCCCTCTTTTCGGGAAACGTTATCTTTTCGACCGCGTCCCTTCTCATCGAATTGAGCTCCGACAGAGAAAAATACGCGTCGGGGTCGATATCCGCGGTGAAGTTCCGAAGTATAAACGCGGTATTTCCGAGCTTCGCCGCTTTTTCGCGCGCGGCGTCGTACGACATCGCGCTGCCGCTCTCCCGCCTTTCCGTCGCTCCGCCGTAAGAGACGGCGCGCCTCTTGCCGTCGGCGATCCGGAGTTCCGCCCTCTCTCCGACCTTCACGGTAAGAGCGGCGTCGATCGGGATCTTTCTCCTGAGGCCCGGAAAAGTACCCGACAAGGACTCGTCGTCCTCTCCCCTCACTCCGAGCATGGAGCGGTAAGAGCCCTTCAGATAACCATCCGTAAAACCGCTTCGGCTGAATGCCGCCGAAAGACGTCGTACCTCGTCCGCGTTCGCGTTCCGTCCCTCGTCGAGCAGCCGTCTGTATATCTTTACGACCTCGTAAACGTAGTCCGCGCTCTTCTGTCTTCCCTCGATCTTGAGAGAAGACACTCCGCTGCCGATCAGCTCCCTGATACTTCCGGCGAGGCACATATCCTTAAGACTGAGCGGATGAGAGTTGTCTACTCCCTCCGCGGTGAAGGGAAGTCTGCACGGCTGAGCGCACATCCCGCGGTTACCGCTCCTGCCGCCCATAGCGTAGCTCATCAGACACTGCCCCGAAAAGGAAACGCAGTGCGCGCCGTGGATGAACGTCTCGATCTCTATAGGAGACGCGGCGCAGAGCGCGCAAAGCTCGGGCAGGGACGTCTCGCGGGGACAAACCATTCTGGAGAAACCCATCTTCGCAAGCTCCGCAGCGTCGCGCGCAGAATGACCGGACAGCTGAGTGCTCGCGTGTATCTCAAGAGACGGCACCGTCTCCTTGATCAGCGCGGCGAGCCCCGCGTCGGCAACGATGAGCGCAGAGACTCCTTCGAGCCACAGTCTTCGGCAGAGCTTCAGCGCGTCCGGAAGCTCCGCGTCGCGGAGCCTCGTGTTCACCGTAACGTAAGTCTTCACACCGTACTCGGCGCACTTTCTGAGCGCGGCGGAGAGCTCTTCGTCGGTAAAGTTTTTCGCCCTCATTCTGGCGTTGAAGTCGCCCGCTCCGAAGTATACCGCGTCCGCACCCGCCTCTATCGCGGCGTCGAGCGACGCGGGAGATCCCGCCGGCGCGAGAAGCTCCGGCAGGCGTCCGATATCCGTTCGTTCCATTATGCGCTCAGAGATTATTTCTTGTTCCCTCTTCCGAGAAGTTCTTCGATAGCGCGGAGTCTTTCAACTCTCGCGCGGTCTTTTTCAGCGCCCTCGAGCGGTATCTGCTCGACTTTTTTCTCTTCTGCGGCTTCCTCTTTGGGCTCGACTTTCTTCGCCTTTTCAGCCTTCACGGCAGGCTTCTTAGCTGCCGGCGCGGGGGCTGCGTCCTTCTCGCCGGCGGAGTCTTCCGCGTCTTCGGTATTGATCCCGGCAGCCTCGAGCTTCTTTCTGAGCGCGATGTTTTCTTCGCGGAAACGTCTCATGTTCGCGTCGTAAAGGGAGATCTGCGCTTCGAGATTTCTCGCTCTCTTCTCCGCCTTTACCTTGTCGCTGTAGTACTGGATGGCGCAGAGGATCGCCGCGTCAAGGTTGGACGAGCGCTTCGTCGCCGCCGTGATCTCGCGGATCTCGCGGTCGAGATTCTCGACTACGGACTTCACGAACTCCTCTCTCTCGTCGGTAATGATTGCAAGCTGGCATCCCGCCACAAGGATCTCGTACCTTTTCTTTTCCATGATTCTCTCTCCTATGTAAATAATATTTTTCAGATTCAAACAGCGCATATTGAGCCATTATATTTATATTATTATAAACTATAATTTCACAAAAATAAATACTTTTTTATAAACTTTTTTATTTTTCAAAGTTTTGAAGGGGTCCCGGGGGAAACTTTTCAAAAGTTCCCCCTAAAAAACCTCTCCTCTTTCGATCATATCTATGATCCGTTCTTTTTCGGCGCGGTCCTTTGCCGAGCGCGCGGCGTCGTCCGCCCTTATCCTCTCGTCTTCGGACATTTCGCCGTAGTTTTTCAGCGCCGTCGGCCTCACCTCCACGAGCATCATCAGCTTCAGCGGCATATTTTTAAAAGGATCGTAAAAGTCTCTTTCTCTCATCGTCGCGCCCTCCGGTCTTTTTTATTATTCTCCGGAAATACGGAGCGTTTATGATTGGAAATAACTGATGGGAGTGGGTATGTTTCCCGCTTCTCTTTACTTTTTTGTCCGTCTGGTGTATAATATTCAAAAACAGTTCCGAAAGGACATATGATTTACCATGCAAATATCTGAAAGATTCAGACTTCTCGGAGCGGCCGCCGAGCGCGAGCTTGCTCCGGTCTTCGCAAAAATAGACGGTATCGCCGCGGAAAACACCGAGCGCGTTCTCGACGCGTTCAGGGAAGAGCGGGTATCGGAAGCGATGTTCGCCTCCTCCACCGGCTACGGCTACGGCGACGCGGGACGGGACGCTATCGACCGCATCGCCGCAAAGGTCTTCGGAGGTGAAGCGGGATTTATGCGCCCCGCCATCATCTGCGGGACTCACGCGCTGACGATCGGGCTCTTCGGGCTTCTCCGTCCGGGCGACGTTCTTCTCTCCGTGACAGGCGCGCCGTACGACACGCTCGCCGAGGTCATAGGCACGGCGGGGAATCCCGGCGACGGGTCGCTCGCCGATTTCGGAGTAAAATACGCCGAGGTGCCGCTGAAGGACGGCGACGCCGATCTTCCCGCGATAAAGAACGCCGTTGAAAATTGCGGCGACTCTCTCAAGGTCGTCTTCATCCAGCGTTCGAAGGGATACCTCAACAGAAAGACTCTGTCGACGGAACGCATCGGAGAGATAGCGCGCCTCGTCAGGTCGTGGGCGAAAAAGGACGTCTATGTCGTCGTCGACAACTGCTACGGCGAGTTCACAGAAACGAGAGAACCTGCGTCTGTCGGCGCGGACCTTATAATCGGATCTCTTATCAAGAATCCGGGCGGCGGCATGGCGGACGTCGGAGGGTATCTTATCGGAACGCCGAGAGCGGTCGAGCTCGCCGGTTACAGGCTCTGCTCGCCCGGCATCGGCATCGAGGCGGGGGCCTCCCTCGGACAGAACAGAAATATGCTTCGCGGGCTCTTCATGGCGCCGCACGTCGTGGCGCAGTCCCTTAAAACCGCGCACTTCGCCGCTTACGTCTTCGACTCCCTCGGTTACAAGGTCGAGCCGTCGGCGTTCGAGACGAGATACGATATAATCCAGACGGTCAGTCTCGGCTCACCCGAAGGGCTCGTTGGATTCTGCCGCGGGATACAGTCTGCGTCCCCCGTCGATTCCTACGTCTCGCCGGAGCCGTGGGCGATGCCCGGATACGCCGACCCCGTCGTCATGGCGGCGGGAGCTTTCGTCGGAGGCTCTTCTATCGAGCTGTCCGCCGACGGGCCGATACGTCCTCCGTACACGGCGTTTCTCCAGGGAGGACTGACCTTCGAGTCGGGAAAACTCGGAATACTCGCCGCCGCAGAATGCTGCGAGGCGGCGCGTCAGGAGGGAAAACAATGAAAATAACTGTCATCGGATGCGGGCGATGGGGCTCGTTCATAGCGTATTACCTCGACAAGATCGGTCACGACGTGACGATCTACGGACTCTCCGACGCCCCGGAAATGATAAGATTTCTGAAAGAAAGGCGAAACGACCTTCTTGAGCTCTCCGACACGACGAAGCTCTCTACGGACAAAAAAGTGATCGCCGAAGCGGAGACGATAATCATCAGCATCGGCTGTCAGGGTCTCCGCTCCCTTATGGGCGAGCTCGAAGAGTTGAATTTAAAAAATAAGAAATTCGTCCTCTGCATGAAGGGGATCGAGATCGCGACGGGCAAAAGGCTTTCCGAGATAGTTACGGAATGCACCGACCCGTCGAACAGAGTCGCGGTCTGGCTCGGCCCGGGACACGTTCAGGAATTCTACCGCGGCGTGCCGAACTGCATGGTCATCGACAGCGACGACGACGAGCTTAAGATCTCACTCGTCAAGAGCTTTTCGAGCGAGCTGATCCGTTTCTACTACGGCACGGATCTGATCGGCAGCGAGATCGGAGGAGCCGCCAAAAACGTCCTCGGTATCGCCGCGGGCATGCTCGACGGCTACAACATGACGACTCTCAAAGGCGCGCTGATGTCGAGAGGAACGAGAGAGATCGCAAGGCTTATGAAGGCGATGGGCGGAAACGAGCTCTCCGCTTACGGTCTCTGCCTTCTCGGTGACTACGAGGCGACCCTCTTCTCGAAGCACAGCCACAACAGAGCGTTCGGCGAACTGTTCGTCAAGGGCGAAAAATTCGGCGCGCTCGCCGAGGGTTATTACACAGTCAAAGCTCTGATGGTACTGAAGGAAAAGTATTCTGTAGACCTGCCTATCTGCACGGCGGTCTACGATATACTTTACAACGGCGCGGATCCGAAGGAGGCGATGTCAAGCCTCTTCCACCGCAGTCTTAAATGGGAGCTTGAATGAAAAAATATTCAAAAGTTCCGTCCGCCGTACTTTACGCGCTCGGAGCCGCGTCGCTCGCCGTACCCTTTTTCTTCGTCTCACACGGGTACGTCTCCGCGCTGATACAGCTTGCGGCTCTGACCGCCGCGTCCGTGTTCATCTGGCTCGGGGGAGCGGCGTACTGCCGCGGAGCGGAAAAGCCGGATACGATCATGCGGCGCCACGTCGCCGTCATCTTCGCGCTCTACCTCGCGCTGCTCGTCAACTTCACGTTTTTCGACGGAAACTTCGGCAGGGCGGCGGAAGAACGTTTTTCCTCCATGTCCCTTTCCGAATACTTCGAGCAGAGAGGGAACTTAGTTCCTTTCAGAACGGTGTCCCGCATGACGAAGGCGCTCATCGCGGGAAACTACAACGCGAGCCATTACGCCGTAAATATCGCGGGAAACCTCGCGGCGTTCGCTCCCTTCGCTCTGTTTCTTCCGCTCCTCTTTAAAAAGTGCGGAAAACTCGTCGTATTCTTCGCGGCGACGTCGGCGGCGATACTCGCGGTCGAGATATGTCAGCTTCTTTTAAGAGTCGGCTCGTTCGACGTCGACGACTATATACTCAATATCCTCGGCGCGCTGATCCTATTCGGAATACTCGCGACGAAAGCCGGCAAAAAACTGAAAGCGCGGATCATGGATCCGCCGAATAAATATTCAAAGAACAGGTCGTAAAATGAAAAAAATCATACTTTGCAAATACGGCGAAATAATCCTCAAGGGCGCCAACAAATCAAAATTCGAGTCGATGCTCCTGAAAGAGGTCAGACGGCGCGCGGACGCCGTCGGCAATTTCAAGGCGACGTACAGTCAAAGCACCGTGACGATCGAGCCCGCGGACGGAAACGTCTCGGATTCAGAACTCGAAGAAATGCTCGATCAGGCAAAAAAGGTCTTCGGTTTCGCCGGAGTCACCGTCGCCGCATGCGCCGAAAAGAATATGGAAGATATCGTTCGCGTGGCGAAAGAATATCTTCCGGAAAAGCTGAAAAACGTCAAAACGTTCAAATGTACCGCGAAGAGGAGCGACAAGTCCTTCCCCCTCACGTCTCCCGAGATCGGAGCAGAGGTCGGCGGGGCGATACTGTCCGTCATGCCGAGGCTGAAGGTCGATCTTCATGACCCCGAAGTCGAGGTCAGAGTCGAGGTGCGTGACAGGGAAGCGTACATACACGCCGGTCAGGAAAAGGGCGCGGGAGGCAACCCTCCCGGAAGCTCCGGACGCGGTCTGCTCCTTCTCTCCGGAGGCATTGATTCCCCCGTCGCGGGATACATGATGGCGAAGCGCGGTATGTACGTCGACGCTCTCCACTTCGAGAGCTTCCCCTACACGAGCGAGCTGGCGAGAGAGAAGGTCTTCACGCTAGCAAAGGAGCTGACTGAGTACACCGGCAGGATCCGCGTCCACGTCATCTCGCTGACCCATATCCAGGAGGTGCTGAGAGACAACTGCGACGAGGACTACTTCACCCTCCTTCTGCGCCGCTTTATGATGGAGCTGGCGGTCAGGGTCGCGAAGGAATACGACATCCCCGCGATAATCACCGGCGAAAGTCTCGGGCAGGTCGCGAGCCAGACCCTCCCCGCGCTCTGCGTGACAGACCCCGTAAGCGACAGGCCCGTCTTCCGCCCATGCATCGGCATGGACAAGGACGAGATAATTCAGATCGCCCGCAAGATCGGCACCTTCGACACCTCCGTCCTTCCCTACGAGGACTGCTGTACGGTGTTCACCCCGCGCCACCCGAGGACGAGCCCCATGCTCGACAAGGTCATAGCGCAGGAGCAGAAG
>CADBTH010000016.1 GCA_902797495.1 uncultured Ruminococcus sp. | reverse complement strand
CTTGTTTCTGAATTATTATACTAAATATTATAATTATTTTTTATCTGACTGTCAATACTGAGCGCGTAAAAAACGGCGCTTGCGACCTCTTTCGTGTGTCGTCGACCGGAATTGCGCATAGAATGTCATGAGGGGGGATACATATTGAAGGATAAAGTTTTTGAAGGTTGCGCGACGGCGCTCATAACGCCGTTCGCAGACGGAAGGGTCGACTACGCCTCGTTTGAGAGGATCGTCGAAGAACAGATCTCCGCGGGGGTCTCGGCTCTCGTGTTCGCGGGAACGACGGGGGAAGCGCCGACTCTTGAAAAGGAAGAGTGGCGCGATATATGCGATTTTGCCGTGAGTCGCGTCGGAGGTCGGGCGAAGGTGATAGTCGGGTGCGGATCTAACTCCACCGCGGAAGCGGTCAGAAAAGCGGCTGAGGCGGAAGGGATCGGAGCGGACGCCGCTCTCATCGTCAGTCCTTACTACAACAAAGGGAACGCCGAGGGGATAGTCAGACATTACGAGACGGTGTGTTCGAAGGTTTCAATTCCGGTCATCGCCTACAACGTTCCGTCGCGGACTGGAGTCGATCTCGGGATCGAAATATGCCGCAGGATCGCAGAGATACCGAATATGGCGGGGATAAAGGAAGCGACGGGAAGCGCCGCGAGGGCGGCGTGCTTAACGTCTTACATTGGAGACGATCTTCCGCTGTATTCGGGCTCCGACGAGATAAATCTGCCCGTTCTGTCGGTCGGCGGATCGGGCGTCATATCCGTCGCGTCAAACGTGTTTCCTGCGCTTTGCGTGAAGATGTGCCGCGCGGCGATGGGAGGGGACTTGAGCGCCGCAAGGGAGATATCGAGCCGCCTCTACCCTTTCGTCTCCGCGCTTTTCTGCGAGGTAAATCCGATCCCCGTGAAGACCGTGATGGCGTATTTGGGTCTTTGCAGGGAGGAATTCAGACTTCCCATATATAATATATCGGAAGAAAACAGACGGAGAGTGATAGAAGAGTACGAGCGGGCGGCACGGTCAGAATAAAAAAACAAGCGGGCGTCGCCCGCTTGTTTTTATGCTCAGCAAATATTATTTTGCTTCTTCGTTCTTGATGTTCGCAACGAGATCCCAGAGGTCGTTGACCGCCTTCTGAAGTCTTGTAGCGGAAGCTCTGTAGACCTTGGACTGACCGGAAGCCTTTGCAGCCATTGCGCCGAGAACTCCGGAGATCGTCTTGGAGTCGTCGTCTCCGACCTTACCTACGGCGAAGACGTCCGCCCACTCGTAACGGCCTTTGTCCTTGATGTAGTTGTCGAGCATTTCCATGTTCTTGTCTATGGTCTGACGCTGTTTTTTGATCGTCGTCTCATAGTAAGCGTTGAGGACGGAATCGTCGACCTTTTCGCTGGACTTATATGCGAGGTACTCGAGGATCGTGCCCGTGCGCTCGTAGCTTGCGCCGTTGACGTCTCTTCTTATAAAGATCGGAAGAGCGAACGCGCCGGCGTTAGCGTCGATACCTGCGACGTATTCCTTCTGGTTAGCGTCGAACTTGGGCATCGGAACGATACCGTAGCCGGTCTCCATGTCTCTGAATTCTCTCGTGAGCTCGGGAGAACCGCCGATGAAGAGGGAGTGACCGTTAGCGAAGTACTGACGAACGTATTCCCACGGGTTGGAGGACTGTCCCTTTTCGGGGTAATCGTCTCCGTAGTTGAAAACGTACGCTTTGTTGTCGAATACTTTGCGGATCTTGGAGATCAGGTCGATGACTCTCTGAGAGCCGATGTTGACGGAGAGGTCTTCATCGTTAACGAGAGTGATGCCGGAACCGTAGAGGAATCCGTTCGAGCCGAAATCGATAAAGCCGTAGCAGTCTTCGATCGTGAAGTCGGGGTTGCCGTCGAGTTCGCCGTGTACCGCGCTCACCATCTCGAGGAACTTGTCGATCGTCCACTCGTTTCTGTCAACGAGGTCGTGAGGATTGTCGAGGTTGTAAACGTCGATGATCTCGGGGTTGAAGAAGATGCATCCCGTCCAGGAGAGGGAAGACATCGTCACGTCGTTCGTAGCGATGAAGAGTCTGTCGCCTACGCTGAGGGATTTGTTTACGTTCGGATTCCAGTAGCTTGCTTCGAGGTCGATGTAATCCTTGTCGTTCAGATTGTAGAAATCATAGAACTGACCGTCGATAACGCCGTCCGCAAGTCTTGAAGCCCAGCTGTAAACTACGTCCCAGGACTGGTCGCCTTTGAGGACGAGGTCCTGATACTCTTTGTAGCTCTCGCCTTTTACTTCATTCTCGATCACTACGTTGTATTTCTTCTCGCAGAGCATATTTCTCTTGTATACAGCGTCGCTCGTAGCGATACCTACGATATCGTCACAGTCGATCCAGTCGCCGCAGTAGTATTCGGTCTCGCCGTTTACTGAGGACGTGAACGTTGCAAAAGAGAATTTCTCGCCTTCGTAATCCGCCTGCTTGAAGTCGACGTCAATGTTAGATACGTCGGTCGTGTCAACGGAGCCGGTATCTTCGCCTTCATCTCCGCTCGCGCAAGAAGCGAGGGCGGCGAGGGACATGCAAATCACGAGAAGAAGCGCTAAGATTCGCTTTGTTTTCATGGTTTTCCTGCCTTTCAAAAATATCAAAAATATTATTTTTATTTTTAAGTTCGCCGACAGGGCAAACTTTTTAACGGTATCAGCCGTCTACTACGACGGTGCGGAGCCCGAGCACCGCGGCGAAGAACTTCATCTCCTCGACGCTCGCTCCGTATACCAGCGAGCTATGGTGAGTAACGCCCGCTTCGCTTATCTTTTCAAGGAATACCGGTACGGATACGGGAGGCCTCATCCAGCCTCTGACGGAGCCGACGAAGTTGTCGTCGAAGTTGTGTTCCAGCGTCACGGGGGAGATGAGCATCGTGTACTTGCCGTCAGCGTCCTTGAAGACGTTCGTGAATATCGCGTCTCCCGCCTTGTAGCAGCCGTAGGAGACGACGGGATCGTCGGCCTCGCCGAAGATGAAGGATATCTTTTTCATCTCCGCTTTGCCCTCGATCAGGTTCGGATTGTATTCGCCCATGTGACTGAGGTAGAGCGTGTCGCCCTTCCAGTCGGGGCAGAAGATCTCGACGAACGCCGCGTCGCCGAAGCCGCGCATCAGCGCGCCGGTTATCGACGCCGTGAGAACGTCGCCCTCTCCCGCGTAACCGATTCCGCGGGACATCGCCTTGCACGCCTCCATGAAGGGCATGATCTCGAGTCCGCAGGAAGGTCTGATCTCACGGAAGTTTACCGTGAACGCGGAAAGACCGTTCTTTTCTATCCAGCGTCTGACCGCCAGACAGTTGCGCGCGGTCTTGCGGTGACACTCCTCGTCGATCTCGTCGATCGCCTCGTAGTGTTCCGCGTCGTACGCGATCTCTTTTTCTATTTCTTCGTCAGTTACGCTCTCGCGCAGAGCCGAAAGCTCGGAGCCGTCGGAGTAGACCGCTTCAACGCCGAAAACGTTCTTCAGCTCTTCGTCGCCGATCAGAAAGTCTCCCATTCCGTCGAAGCTGCCGCCGATCGTGCCGACTCTCGTTCCTCTGAGGCTCGCGGCTCCCGCCGCCGCGCGGACATACCTTGCCGCGCGCTCGATCACGTCGTCGGTCGGAAAGTGACCCGCCGCGATCGCGTAAGCCTTGCCTCTTCTGCGGAGCATATTCGTCAGATCCATGACCCCGTGGATACCGTGGCAGTAGTTCATCTCGCCCGGATCCTGGAGCGCGGAGAAATCGTAAGTTTCCGTAGTGTCGAGAAGTACTATCGGAAGAGGTGTTGACGCGAGGACGTCTATCGATTCGAGGGAGGGAGAATAAGCGGCGTGCCACGTTACGATGACGTCGCATCCTTCGTTCTCGAATTTCGAGACGGCCTCTTCGAATTCCGCCTTTACGCTGCAGAACGGCGAACGGACTACGTCGAATCCCTCGTCTTCAAAGCTCTTCGCGAGCTTCTCGTAGAATGGCTCCGTCCTCGGACGGACGACGAAACCGCAGTCGTCGTAAAGCTTGATGTAAAGCGGAAGAAAGCCGATCTTGATTCTTTTCATAGCGTTCCTCAAAGCGTGTATCCGAAAAGATCGGACGCGTTCTTATACATAATTTTTTCAATGTCTTCTTTCGTCAGCGCGAGTTCCGCCGCGCATCTCTTCAGCGCGCGTATCTCCTCGTACATGAAAGTCGTGATCTCGGTCTCGTCCGTCTCTCTCATATGGGAGTCGTTCGAGACGTCTCCGTACGCGCCTCTCGGCACGACGTTGATATATTTGCCGTTTTCTACTATCCTGTACATCCTCATCTTAGTGATCGGCATATCCGATCCGAAGAGAAGTCTGTCGGTGCCGACCGCTTCAATACAGCGGGAGATCGCTTCGGTCAGCACGTTCGCCGTGAAGTCGAACTTCATGTTCTTCGTGTGCTTCAGAACGTCGAACGCGTTTCCGATATCCTCCGGCGCGTAAGCGCGTCCGATGTGAGCTATGATGATCTTCGCTCTCGGATACTTTTCCTCGATCTCCATCATCTGCGCGAGGTTTATCGGGTCGCGGAGCCTGAGGGCTCTCGGTATGTGAAGCATGACGACTCCGCCGACCTCGTCCATCAGCTCGAGGTGTTCGTGAGTCAGAAAGTCGAATATCCTGACCTCGCTCTCCGGAATGTACGGAGGGCAGTTGTTGAGGTAGGGCTTTATTCCGACGAATCCTTTCGCCATGGCGGCACGGATCTCGTCTTTCGTCGTATCCCAGTTCGTACAGTAGAGCGCGGGCCAGCCGTATTTTCCCGCTTCGGAGAGCGCGAAGTCGTTGACCTCGTCCAGTCTGCAGGTGGGCATTCCCATGACGACCGCGCCGACGCGTCTTCCCGGAAACATTTTCGAGAAGGATTCTACGAGATCCGCTCCGTCAAGCTCGGGGGCGACGATGTGAGGCCACATCACGCAGCCCTTGCGCTCTTCGGGATTCTCTCTCTGCATTTCCTTGAGATAAATGTGGACGTGAGTGTCGATTATCTTTTCCGGAAGAAAATCGGATAACTCCTCTTCCCAGACTTTTTTGTCATATTCGGTAACGTTTACTCCGAACATTGGATATCACCTGATGCTTTCAATAGAATACAATGCTCCGTTCCGGTGAATCTATTTTATCATATGAAATATGACCGGTCAACACGGAACGTTTGCCAATAATATAAATTTTTGTGTACAATTTGTAATAATTGTTTTTATAACCTATAATCCGGCGAATAATCGTCAGAATAGCTTTGCCCTCAGTTCGCGGTATTTTTCGTATTTTTCCGCGTAGAACGCGACGTCTTCGGGATCGTTTTCTCCGAGAGAGGAGGATCTTGAGAGTACGGTGGAGCTTTCCCGGTAGTCGCCGAACGCGCCTTCTCCGACGAGAGCGATCGATGCCGCGCCCATACAACACGTCTCGGGTTCCGCGGGACGGATTATCTCGCATCCCGTGACAGCTCCGACGATCGACGACCAGAGATCGCTTCTCGCGGCACCCCCGGTCATCATCAGACGACCGATCTTCATACCTGCTTCGGCGAATTCGTCGATGACACCCTTCGCCTCGAAAGCGACTCCCTCCATGACCGCGCGGGCGAGGTCGTATTTGTCGTGCCCGAGCCTGAAGCCGTGTATCGTGCCGCCGGCTTCCGGTCTGTTGTGAGGGAATCCCGCTCCGGCGACGTAGGGAAGAACGAAGACGTCCTTCGCGCTGTCGCGCCTTGCGGCCGCCTCTTCGTCCATCGTTCTGAAATCGCCGCCGATCAGATTCTTGTACCACTTCAGCGCGCTTCCCGCGCTTACGAGAGACGCCATCGCACCGTATGCGCCGTTTGCCGGATGGATGCCGGGGCAGATGTGATCCTTCGTGTAGAGGAGCCCGTCGGTCACGCCGAGGACTACCCATGCCGTACCGGTCGCGAGCATCATATCTCCCGCGCTCACCGCTCCCGCGCCGAGCGCGGCGCAGTACTGGTCGTGCGCTCCGCAGTATACCTTTACGTTTTCCGTCAGTCCGAGCGCCGACGCGGCGTCCGGAGTCAGAGTTCCGACGCACTCGCCGACCGCGGCGACCTCGGGAAGTCTTTCTGCGGAAATCCCTACGGCGTCAAGTATCTCGCCGTCCCAGCGGCATTCTTTGATATTGAAAAGCTGTCTGATCGCGGCGTTCGTCGGGTCTGTGACGAAGCGTCCGGTCAGCTTTTTGTTTATGAATTCGATGGTGGAAGGGAAGCACGCCGCGCCTTCGAATACGTCCGGCATATTGTGCTTCAGCCAGAGTATCTTCGCCGCGTCTCCCGCGGGAGTCAGCGGCCAGCCGCATTTTTCGTATATTGCTTCCGTTCCGACCGAAGCGTCGAGCTCGCGGACCTCTTCGGCGGCGCGCGAGTCCATCCACGTCATGACGTCGCACAGAGGAGCGCCGTCGCGGTCCGTCGCGAGCATACTCGCGCCCTGTGTGGAAAGAGCGACGGCCGATATCTTTTCGGGAAAAACTTTCTGAGACACGGTCTTCACCGTGTATACCACGGCGTCCCACCAGTCGTCGGCCCTCTGGGATACGACTCCGCCGTCCGAGCTTTTCAGTTCGTATTCGCGGTACGCGGACGCAAGCGTGCGTCCTGAATCGTCTACGACGAGCGCCTTCGTGCCTGTCGTTCCGACGTCGAGTCCGATAACGAGCATATTACGCTTCCTTTTCGTCGATGATCTTTTCGATCGTTTCGAGTATGTAGTCGACAGTCGCTTCGGATGAGATCACCGGAGGCTTGAGAAGGAGCGCCGGCGGGCAGTGAGGTTTGTAGGTCTGCGCCGAAGCGTCGATGTAGTGTTTCTTCATTTCTTTTGCAAAGTCAGCGGCGCGGGTCGCGTCTGCGAAATGGAGAGCCGCGAGAAGCTGCATTCCTTCCGCCTTGACGATCGTCGCGGGATGTCTTTCGGCTATCGCTTTGAGGCCCGCTTCGAATCTTTCGCCTATCGCCTCGACCTCTTCTCCGACTTCCTTCATGAAACTCATCGTGATGAGGTACGCGAGGGAGGCGAGTTCTTCCTGACCGTTCGTGACGAGTGCGCCGAACTGGTTGAGGTTGTCGTATTCGGCGGTCGTTATGATCTTGCTCGCGGGGTACTCTCCGCCCGGGAAGCCCTTGCCGATGATAACGAAGTCGGGCTTCAGGCCGTACAGCCTGAACTGGAAGAAGCCCTTGTACCACATGCACGACTGGATCTCGTCCACCATCGTCGGCGTGTCGTACTCTTCGCAGAGCTCGTAAGCGCGAGTCAGGTATTCCTTCGTCAGCTTGATACCGCCGTAGTTCATAAGGATTATCTCGTGAAGGAATCCCGCGGTCTTGTAGTTTCCGCTGTTGTATTTTTCGATCTTCGACTTGAAGTCGTCGACGTCGTTGATCGCGACCTGAACGACCTTGTATACGTTCGCCGCTTCTTCTTTGTCGGCAAATTCGGGCCAGAGTCCGCGGAACGTCTGAGCGACGACCGTCGTACCGTGGTAGTTTGCCTCTCTGCCGCCGTGGTTGTCCGCCATCACGAAGAATACGGGAGTTTTGCCCGCGTACTTCGGCTCGGGGAATTCGGGAGAGAGCTTGTAGAAGCGGGCGAGCATCATTTTGATGCCTGCCTCTACGGAGAGAGAGCCGGTCTCGAGGTTGATGACGCGATTCAGTACCTTGTGCTCAGAGGAGGATATGACCTTTTTCGTCGCTTCCTCATCGTTCCAGTCGATACCGTTCACGCTCTGGACGAGCCGCTTCTCACACAGTCTCGTGATGTATCCTCTCGTGTTGTTATGAGTAGCGTTCAGCACGCCGAGAGCTCTCGCGTTGTCGATGAGGCGGTAGCCGTCGAATCTGTGACCGAGGGGCGCGTGGTAGTGTTCGCTCTTACCTATAAGGTAGAGACGGCCGTCCTCGCCGAGCCTGAAGCAGCAGGTGCCGGTAACGGGGGCGGAGTTCTTCGAGAGAGCCTTTGCGAACGCCGCGGTAGCGGCGCCGTCGTTGTCGTTTTCAAACGCGGGGATGATCTCCTTGCCGACCTTGGCGAGAAGAGCGTCGTTCTTCGCCTGCTTTTCGGCGGGATAAAAATCGACTTTTCCCGTTGCGAGAACGTACGCCTCGGCTTCGCTCATCATATCGAGAGCGCAGTTCGCCTCTATAAGTTTATCGGTATATTCTTTTCCCAGAATATCCTGAAGTGAAAGTTTCGGTGAAGTAAACATAAAAGTCCTCCCATGTGATCGTAACGTTATTTATATATTATCAAAAATACTATATAAATTCAATTATATATAACGCATGATTTTGTAACGTATTTGTTAATAATGAGGAGAAAAAACGCTTATGCAAGGATCAAAGATATCCCTCCCGAATTAGGCATAAGACTAATTCGGGAGGGATATCTGCATTTGTATAAAACCTGAAAGCGCTGATTTTAAAGGAATTTCAGTCCAGAGTGAGTTGAGTCTCGGCGCCGGAAGAAGAGCTTTGAGGTCTGTAGGGAATGCCCAGATGCTCGTAAGCAAGCCTCGTTACGCATCTTCCGCGCGGCGTGCGGGAGAGAAAACCGATCTGAAGCAGGTACGGCTCGTATACGTCCTCGAGAGTTATCGCTTCTTCTCCGGTCGTCGCGGCGATGGTCTCGAGTCCGACGGGGCCTCCGTCGTAGAACTTGATTATGGTCTCAAGCATCCTGCGGTCGATGTTGTCGAGTCCGAGCTCGTCCACGTCGAGGAGATCGAGCGCAGACTTCGCGACGTTTTTCGTGATCTCGCCGTCGCCCTTGACCTGCGCATAGTCGCGGACTCTCTTGAGGAATCTGTTGGCTATACGGGGAGTACCGCGAGAGCGGGAGGCGATCTCGTAAGCGCCGTCCTTCGTTATCGGAATCTCGAGGATTTCCGCGCTTCTTTCAACTATCTCTGCGAGCTCTTCGTGAGTGTAGAGCTCGAGCTTCAGCGGTATTCCGAATCTGTCGCGGAGCGGCTGTGTGAGCTGCCCCTGCCTCGTCGTGGCTCCGATGAGCGTGAAACGCGGGAGCGGGAGTCTGATCGATCTTGCCGCCGGCCCTTTTCCGATGATTATATCGAGTACGTGGTCCTCCATCGCGGGGTAGAGTATCTCTTCGATATTCCTCGAGAGCCTGTGTATCTCGTCGATGAAGAGGACGTCGCCTTCCGCAAGGTTGGTCAGGAGAGCCGCGAGGTCTCCCTGCTTCTCGATCGCGGGACCCGACGTCACTCTGAAGTTGACACCGAGTTCGGACGCGATGATTCCCGCGAGAGTCGTCTTGCCGAGACCGGGAGGGCCCCAGAGCAGAACGTGGTCGAGACAGTCTCCGCGGAGCTTCGCCGCGTCAATGTATATTTTCAGTATTTCCTTCGCTTTTTCCTGACCGATATACTCTCCGAGCGTGTGGGGACGGAGAGAAAACTCGGTGTCGCGATCCTCGGAGGTATATTCGGTATCCACCATTCGGTTTTCAAGATCGAAATCCATATCGTCTGCAAATGACATATCGTTACCTCCTTATTTCATCAGCTGTGCGAGGGCTTCTTTGATCATGTCCTCAAGCGGCAGTTCCGCGTTGACGTTTCTCAGTGCGTTCGTCGCCTCCGCCCTTGAAAAACCGAGTACCGTGAGAGCGTCTCTCGCGTCGGAGAGCTTGGAGGCCGAGCCCTTCGATACGGGGCGCGGCGCGGAGGAGGTCTCGAGGCTGCCGCCCGATTCCGGTACGGGGAACGCTTTTGCGAACTTGTCCTTGAGTTCGAGAACTATCCTCGCGGCGGTCTTCGCGCCGACTCCCTGAGCGCGCGCTATGGCGCGGGAGTCCTCCGCGGAGATGGCGAGTGAGAGCTGCATCGGATCCATCGCCGAAAGGACGGCCATCGCGCCCTTCGGTCCGATGCCCGACACCGTTATCAGAAGCTTGAACGCTTCGAGCTCGTCCGTATCGAAGAATCCGAAAAGCTCGACTCCGTTCGCCTCGCTCACCTGCATATGGGTGAACACGCGGACTTCTTTGTTCGTAAGGGGAGAGAGCTTAGTCAGCGTGTTGGCGGTGACCGTTACCTTGTAGCCGACTCCGGCGCAGTCTACGACCGCCGTGTAATTCAGTGCGTCGAGAAAGATCAGTTCTCCCGTAAGACAGTATATCATTCTTCCACCTCTTCGCCGTCTTTGTTTTCGTCGTCATCCGTTGCGGTATCTGTCGGAGATGCCGCGGCGGCGGGTTCGTTCTCCGGGCCTTCGGAGACTGATACGGCGAGTTTATCCTTTGATTTTTTTATCAGCATACGGTTGCCGAGAGCGAGCAGCACGAACGACGCGATACCCGCGACCGATATGATGTTTCCGTATTTGACGGGCTCGGGCTTGTATTCGATCGTCACTTCGTGATCCCCCGCGGGAAGCTCGAACGTCAGGAGCGCGTCGAGGAGCTCCGAGGTCGCGACCTCTTCTCCGTCGCACGTCACGCGCCAGTATTTGTCGTAAGGTATCGACGTGAATATGCGGCGCCGGTCTTCCGGCACGCTGATATTACCCGTCAGCGTGTCTTCCGTGTGGGAGGTGAACGTCATCGGGTATTTGCCGATATCCGAGAACGCCTCCTCGTAAACCTTCGCGTCGAGGTATCTGAAGTACGTCGTTCCGGTCTCAACGTACAACTCGTCCTTCTTGAGCTCGAGCGAGACCGTTATCTCGTCGCCCGGCTTGAATCTGCCGAGCTCTACGATCCTGTAAGTTTCGTTTTCGTAGTAAGTCCCGATCGACGCGCCGTTGAGGAAAAGCCCCGCGTCTCTCGTGTACTTGCTCGGGAAGTAGCAGTATAGCGGATCGTCCGAGTCGATCTTTATCTTGTAATTGACTCTCGAGGTCAGGCTGCCGCCCGATTTTTCGTACTTGAAGTGACCCGCGATGACGCTCTCCCTAACGTTTTCTGTAGTCGTGTCGACGATCTCTGCGGTACGGAAGACCTCGTCCTCCGAGCCGTCCGATCTCATATGGGACACGAGCTCGTTCAGCCTGTCGAAGGGAGAAGTCTTTCCCTCGTCGGTGAACGAAGCGTTCGTCAGAGTATCGGGGACAGCCGTGCAGACGGACAGAGCGTAGGTGTTTCTGTACGTGACCATGTTCAGTCCGTCGTCGGGGTAGTCCATGATCTCTTCGGCTTCGTAAACGTCGTCGCCGTGCTCGGCTATCAGATATTTTACACCGAGCAGAGAGTCGGAAACGGGATTTCCTCCGAGGTACTTAGACCAGTGCGATTTCGAGGCGTATCCCATCTTGTTGAGGAATTTTACGGTGTCGGAATTGAGAGTAGACGTCGATCCGGAGAGCCCGTACAGACCGAGGGACATATTGTCGTTGGTTTTTCTCGAAAACGTCTTTTCCGTTCTGTAGAAGGAGTCGTCGTACTCCTTCAGATCCTCAGCCGCGACGGAGACTCTGTCCAGAAACGTTCTGAATCCTGTGCGGCCCGAGAAGACGACGTCCTCGTCGAGCGCATTGAAGTTGACAAGACCCGAGGCGAGAAGCTCGGCGCAGACGAAGAAAATGAGTATCGCTCTTGACGAGGTCTCGATCTGCTCCCTGCCCGACTTGACTCCCCTGAGTATCACGGCGTAAATGAAAAGGAGCAGAACGGAGGGGAGCATCGCCGTCATATTCGGGAAGTTTTCGTAGTTCTGAGTCTGAAGGAATATTATCAGTCCGAGAGATGCGGCGAACGACGCGGCGATCCATTTGAAGCTGATCTCCCTGATATGTTCGAAGACTCTGTATCCCCAGAACAGAAGGAAGAAGCAGAGCATATAAGCGTATCTGTAGTTCAGCCAGTTAGGCTTCTGCATACCGTGCCAGAAAAGGTCGAGAGTCGTGATATTCATGCTGAGCACGAAGAAGATCAGAGTCACGGCGGAGACGATCTTTTCGCGGGTCGGTATCTTGCGGCAGACGAAGTAGACGGGAGCTATCAGAAGGGTCAGAGTGCCGGTATAAAGGAACGGAAGGCCTTCCGGCCGCACCGTGTCGTACGAGCCGAAGAAGAACTTCGTCATCATTTCAGCTAAGTTGAACTTTACGTCGGGAGTGAAGTTCGGGTCGGAGAAAGTCGTTTTGCCGAGGGTCAGGGAGTAGTAGGTCGGAAGGATTATCACGGCGCAGATGCACGCGGCGCAAAGGGACGTCGCGGCGAATCTCGCAAAGCTCTTTCCGAAATGGAAACGCACCCCGCCCGGGTTGATCTCGCTCCGCTCCTTCGAGAAATAGTAGAGGAAGAAGTAGACCGCGGAAAAGATGCACGTCATGTATCCGATGTAGAAATTGCTAAGTACGCACAGAGAGAGCGAGACGGCGTACATGGCAAGCTTTCCTTCCTTGATCAGCTTCTGTATACCGAGCATGACGAGAGGGAAGAGGATGATGTTGTCCGTCCACATCAGGTTGTGCTGCATGACCACGGCGTACGCCGTGAGCGCCCACATAGTTGAGAACATTACCGTCGCCACGGGGCGGCGCGGTCTCGTCTTGTAAATATAGTATCCGAACGTAAATCCCGTCAGACCGCACTTGAGAACGAGCAGGAATCTGATAGCCTCGGTGATGTTTTCCTTCGGGAAAAGCGAGACGAGGAAGGAGAGCGGGCTTGCGAGGTAGTAGGCGAAAATGCCCATGAACTCGCCGCCGAGAGCTCTTCTGAACGAGTAGACGAAGCTGCCTCCCTTTGTCACGATATCGCGCAGAGCGTCGAAAAAGTATACGTACTGTCCGTTCAGATCGAGCACCAGCACGGAGCCCTCTCCGACGGGATAAACTCCGCGCAGGAGGTACATGAAGTAGAGCAGCGCCGCGGGGATGAGAAAACACAGACCGAGGTATTTCTTTCCGTAAAGACGGGACGCAAATCCGTTCTTTTTAACGGGTATCGCCGGGATCTCCTCCGTCCGTGCTCCGCGTGTTTCCGGGGCGGAGCCTTCTTCGGGGAAGGCGACGTCAATATTTACCGTTTCCTGATCCATATATATAAGCCTCTGAATTGATCATAGTTACATTCAGTATACCATACTCCGCCCGAAAAGTAAAGTAATACGCAAAATATTGAGTGTTTTTCGTTATTCACAATTAAAACATTGACTCTTTAAAAATATTCTGATATAATATTTAATTATAAAAGTAAAATGGAGAAATATGCCGTGAGGATACTTGGACTTGACCCCGGGATCGCGATCGTCGGTTGGGGAGTCATCGATTCCGCCAATTTTAAATACAAACCCGTAGCGTACGACTCGATAATGACCGCCTCGGGGCTCGAGGTCGAGGAGAGGCTCTCTCAGATCTACGACGCGCTCTCGAACGTGATCGAGACCTACCGCCCGGAAGTGATGGCGGTGGAGGAGCTTTTCTGGAACACGAACCAGAAGACGGGTATCGTCGTCGCTGAGGCGAGAGGGGTGATCCTTCTCTGCGCAAAACGGCACGGGCTTCCGATCTTCGAGTACACCCCTCTTCAGGTGAAGCAGTCGGTCGTCGGATACGGGCGCGCGGAGAAGAGACAGGTCATCGCGATGGTGACGGCGCTTCTGAAGCTGCCGAAACCGCCGAAGCCGGACGACACGGCGGACGCTCTCGCTCTCGCGGTCTGTCACGCCAACGTAGGCGCGTCTCCGCTGAGCAAATACTATAAGATGTGAAGGACAGTTATGTGGATCAGCGATAAATGGGAAGACTACGAGCTCATCGACGCCGAGGGCGGAGAACGGCTCGAAAGATGGGGGGACAAGATACTCATCCGTCCCGACCCTCAGATTATATGGAGCTCGGAGAGGCGCGACCCTCTGTGGCGCCGCGCGGACGGAGTTTACCGCAGGTCGAAGAGCGGCGGCGGATCGTGGGTCGTCAACAATATGCCCGAGAGCTGGTGCGTGAACTACGGCGGTCTGAAGTTCAAGCTCCGCCCGATGGGCTTCAAGCACACGGGACTTTTCCCCGAGCAGGCGGTCAACTGGGACTGGTTTTCCGCTCTCATTGAAAAGAGGACCGAAGGCGGAGGAGAGAGACCTAAAGTGCTGAATCTCTTCGCATACACCGGAGGCGCGACGGCCGCAGCCGCGAGGAGCGGCGCCGAGGTCGTTCACGTCGACGCGTCGCGCGGAATGGTCGCGGCGGCGAAGGAGAACCTTTCTCTGTCGGGACTTCGGGACGCTCCCGTCAGGTACCTTGTCGACGACTGCAAGAAGTTCGTCGAGCGCGAGATACGCCGCGGACACAGGTACGACGGGATAATCATGGATCCTCCGTCCTACGGAAGAGGCCCTTCGGGGGAGACGTGGAAGCTCGAGGAGTGCGCCGACGAGCTGATATCGCTCGCGTCGTCGCTTCTCTCGGAAAGACCTCTGTTTTTCCTCATAAATTCGTATACGACGGGACTGTCTCCCGCGACTATGGGATATATGCTTATGAAGTCGCTTCCCCGCGTCGTCGCCTCGTCCGGAGAGCTCGAGGTCGGCGAGACCGGCCTTCCGGTCACACGCTCGGGACTTATCCTTCCCGCCGGAGCGTCAGCGAGATTTGAAGTGAAGTATTGACGGCGCACGCCGTAACAGGAGTAAAATGAGCAAGATCATCAAAGCCGAAAACGTCAGCTTTTCCTACGAGGGCGACACCCCGGAAGAGCGCGTCGAGGTGCTAAAGAATATCAGTTTTGAGATAGAAGAAGGATCGTTCACCGCTATCCTCGGAAGAAACGGAAGCGGTAAATCGACCCTTGCGAAGCTTCTCTGCATGATCAATCTGCCCGATTCCGGAAGGCTCGAAGTCGACGGGATCGAGGTCACGAGAGAGGACGTCACGGAGGACGAGATATACGAGGCGAGACGGGACGTAGGTATGGTCTTCCAGAATCCCGACAACCAAATCGTCGCGACGATAGTCGAGGACGACGTAGCGTTCGGTCCCGAAAACCTCGGCATCCCTTCCGAGGAGATCAGAAAGAGGGTCGACGGCGCGCTGGAGGCGGTCGGTATGTCGGAGTACGCGCGTCACTCGGCGTCGAGGCTCTCGGGCGGTCAGAAGCAGAGAGTGGCGATCGCGGGCGCGCTCGCCATGAAGAGAAAATGCATCATTTTCGACGAGAGCACGGCGATGCTCGATCCTCTCGGACGGAAAGAAGTTATGAAGAACATACTCCGACTCAACAAAGAGGACGGCATAACCGTTCTTCTGATAACCCACTATATGAACGAGGCGTCCCTCGCCGACCGCGTGATCGTGATCGACAACGGCGGCATAATAATGGACGGCAGGCCCTCGGAGGTCTTTTCCGAAGTCGATAAAATGTGGGAGGCGGGACTCGACGTTCCGCAGACGACCGAGCTCCTTCAAAGACTCCGCGACGCGGGGCTCGACGTTCCGAAGGATATCTTCGACCCCGCAGAGTGCGCAGCCGTGATCAAGGCGGCGCTCGCCGACAGGGGGTGCGCGATATGAATCTCAACACAGAGAAGTGCGCCGCTGAATTCAGAGGCGTGTCGTTTACGTACAACAAAGGGATCGCGTACGAAAAGAAAGCCGTAAGATCGGTCAGCCTGAAGATCTACGGCGGATGCGTGACGGGTCTTATCGGCTCGACGGGAAGCGGAAAGTCGACTCTCATCAAGATGCTCAACGGTCTTGTCAAGCCCGACGAGGGAGAAGTCATAGTCGACGGAACGAATATCTGGGACAAAAAAGTAAAGATAAGAGACGTAAGGTTCAAGGTCGGTCTCGTGATGCAGTATCCGGAGTATCAGCTCTTCGACGAGACGGTCTCCGAGGACATAGCTTTCGGACCTAAGAACATGGGCATATCGGGCGACGAACTGAAGAGGCGCGTCGCCGAGGCTGCGAAGTTTTCGGGGCTCGATCCGGACCTGCTCGAAAAATCTCCGTTCGATATCTCCGGCGGTCAGAAGAGGCGCGCCGCGCTGGCGGGAGTCATCGCGATGACGCCGTCGCTGCTCGTTCTCGACGAGCCCGCGGCGGGACTCGATCCCGCGGGAAGACGGGAGATACTCGGCAGGATAAAGAACTATCAGAGGGAGAGCGGTAACTCCGTCGTGATCGTCAGCCACAGTATGGAGGACGTCGCGAAGTACTGCGACCGGCTCGCGGTCATGAACAAGGGCGAAATAGTCCTTTACGACGAGACGGACAGGGTCTTCTCTCACGGAGAAGAGCTCAGAGACATGGGGCTCGACGTTCCCGAGATCACGAAGGTCGCGGAAGAGCTCGCAAGGCTCGGAGTCGACGTGGGTAACGACGTGTATACGGTGAAGTACGCCGCCGAGAGGCTGATCGAAAAATACGGCCTCGGCAAATGATTTACAGAGGATTTTTTAACCGATGAATTTTGACGTTGCGTTCGGTCAGTACTGCGAGGGCGATTCGATCCTTCACAGACTTGACCCGAGAGCGAAGATAATAATGTCTTTGCTTTATATAGTGGACGTTTTTCTCGCAAAAAACGTCTTTGCGTTCGCGCTCCTCACCTCGTTCACCGTCGCGATGGCGGTGCTGTCGAGGATAAAACCGAGGATTCTTCTTCGCGGACTCAAGCCGGTCATCTTTATAATGATCTTTACCGGCGTGATCAATGTTTTCTGGTACCGCGGCGCGGAAGGTGCGAAGCCGCTCGTCGACTGGTGGATCTTTACGATCTATCCCGCGGGGATACTGAACGCGGTGCTGATCGTGCTCAGAGTCGTACTGCTTATCGCCGGCACGAGCCTGATACTGACTTATACGACGACTCCTCTCGCGCTGACGGACGGGCTCGAGAGACTCCTTTCCCCGCTCGCTAAGATTAAAGTCCCCGTCCACGAGTTCTCGCTCATGATGACGATCGCCCTGAGATTCATCCCGACCCTCATCGAGGAGACGGGAAAGATCATGGACGCGCAGAAGGCGAGAGGGGCGAGCTTCTCCGAGGGGTCGCTCGTGAAGCGAGCCAAGGCGCTCATCCCCGTGCTCGTGCCCCTTTTCGCGTCTTCGTTCCGCAGGGCTGACGAGCTCGCCGTGGCGATGGAATGCCGCTGCTACCGCGGCGGAAAGGGAAGGACGAGAATGAACGTGCTCAAGGCGACTTTTAAGGATTTTGCGGGAGTTATCGTGATAATTCTTCTCGGAGTATCGCTCGTACTTCTCAACAAATATACCGACGCTTTCGCGCTCGGTTTCTGAGGCGCGATATGAAACTGTTGCTGAAAATTGCCTTTGACGGCGCGGCGTTCCACGGATTTCAGGCGCAGCCGTCGCACAGGACCGTACAGGGAACTCTGACGGAGGCGGCGTCGTCTCTGTTCGGCGAGAAAATGAATATCACCGGGTGCAGCAGAACTGACGCGGGAGTCCACGCAGAAGGATTCGTCGTGACGGCGGAGCCTGCGGACGCAAGAGACGGTTGGCTGAAAATACCAGTCTCAAAGATACACCGCGCCGCGAACAACGTATTGCCGCGCGACATATCGGTGCTCGGCGCGTTTATGATCGACGACGACGATTTTCACCCGAGATATTCCGTCGTCGGAAAGGAATACGTATACAGGATCTCGGACAGTATAGTTCCGTCTCCTTTTAATGCGGGACGGATATATGAATACGGAAAAGAGCTGACTGACCGGGCGACGGCGACGATGAACGACGCCGCCGCGCGTTTCGCCGGAGAGCACGACTTCACGTCTTTCATGGCGACGGGCTCGAAGATCACCGACTGCAGAAGAAACGTCTTTTCTGCGGGAGTCGCGCGAAGGGACGACGGCGTGATCGAGTTTTCCGTATGCGCGAACGGCTTCCTCTACAACATGGTGAGGATAATGGCGGGTACGCTGATCGACGCGGCGGAGGGAAGGATCCTGCCGGACGACGTCGACGGTATCATCGACTCGCGCGACAGGTCGCGCGCCGGAGCGACGCTTCCGCCCGACGGACTGTACCTTAAAAGAGTTGTCTATCCTTTCAATATCGAATGGCAGGCGGACTGACGTAAATCAATAAAGAGAGGGAGGTTGATAAGATTTGAGCAGAAAAGATAAAAACGAAAACGACGAATTATCAAGATCCCGTCAGATAAAGATCAACGTTGATCAAAAGAGAGAACATAACGAATACTATGAAAAGGTATCGAACAGATACAGAACGCTGAAGTTTCTCGCGCTCGGCGCGCTCGTTCTTTACCTCGTCGGTATGATAGTCCTGCACAGGTCTCAGATCACTTACGAGAACCTCGTCTACCTCATGAAGGACCTCGACACGGACGTCGACGCGACGGGTACGGTCTTCCGCGAAATAAAATACGATGAGAGCGCGAAGCTGAGCGGCGCGATCTACAAGGGATATTTCGCGGCGGCGACGACCGGCTCGTTCACTCTGTTCAACACCACCGGCAGCGCGGAGAGGGAGTATTCCATCTCGATGGAAAATCCGAAGGTGCTGTCGGGCGAAAAATACGTTATGGTCTACGACGTCGGAGGAAACGGCTACGCGCTCTACACCTCCATCGTCAACGTGCTCTCAAAGCAGACGGATCAGGCTATTCAGGGAGCGGCGCTCTCCGACAGCGGCTCGTTCGCGCTGATCTGCAGGGCGAGAGAGAACAGATACGTCGTCGATTTTTACGACGAGAATTTCAAGGAAGTGTCGAGAATATATAAAGACAGGTACGTCATGGACGCCTCGCTCTCGTCCGACGGGAGCCGGTACGTGATCGCGTCGTGCGAGGTCGCGGGGTCGGATCTGACGTGCGAGGTCATGAGCGGAAGATGCGACAGCGAGGAATCGAACGTCGTCACGGTCGCGGGGGCGATGCCTCTTAAGACGGGATTCTTCAGCGACGGATCGTTCTGCGTGGTCTGCGACGACAGGATATGCTTCTATTCCGCAGACGGCGCGCCGGTCGCGGAGAAGACGTTCGCGGGCTACGGCGTTTCCGGGATCTCGTTTTCCAAAGACCGCGTAATGACAGTCGAGAGCGACAACATAGTGGACAGCCGAAGTACCGCGACGGTGTACGACTCATCGGGGAATACGGTCGCGGAGTACCGTTCCGCCTCGAGGATCGCGACGTCGACGCTCGGCGACTCGCATATGTTCTTCGCTTCAGACGGAAAGCTCACCCGCGCGGCGTTCGACGGGAATACCGAAGACGCGGAATGCGCTCTGTCGGTGTCGTTCCTTCTTCCGTTCTCCGACAACGTGCTCGTCTGCACGCCGAAGGTCGCGTCCACCGGCTTTTCCCCGGCGCAGCCGACTGACGACACGTCGGGCGGTGACGGCACGATCGAATTCGATCCTTTAGAGTCAGATCAGGAGGGTGATAAATGAATTTTGCACTCGATATCATACTCGCCGCGATAGCGGTACTCATCATAATAAGAGGCTGGAGACGCGGGCTCGTCAAGAGCGTGATCGGTCTCGTCTGCGACGCGGTCGCGATAGTTGTCGCTTATGCGCTCACTCCGACGGTCGCCGAATGGTTATGCAAGGGAGTCTTCCTCGAAAAGATCTCAGCGGGGATCGATTCGACCGTGAGATCCGCCGCGGCGACGCCGGCGGGTACCGACGTCGGTCAGTTCTTGTCAAAGATACCCGAAACGCTCGCGGGAATGCTCGAAAAATTCAACGTGGGCGGGGATTCTTTCAAGGACTTCGTCAGAGGTCTGAAGGATACCGGGGACGAAGCGGTGGAAAAGGTCTCCGACTTTATCGCCAAGCCGACGGCATACATCATCTCGAACGCGATAGCGTTCATCCTGATCTTTATCGTCGCTCTGATACTGCTCAGACTCGTGTCGAAGCTGATACTCCTCATATTCAAAGCGCCGATCATCAGAACGGCGGACAAGACAGCGGGACTGGTATTCGGTATCCTCAACGCTCTTATAGTGGTATGGGCTCTGTCGCTCGCGCTCTCCGCGGGAGTCAACGCGCTCGGCTCGTTCATACCGAAATGGTTCGGAGACGCGGTCAACAATTCCGTGATCCTGAAGTTTTTCGCAAAATACAACCCGATAACGGTCATTAACCGAGTCCTCGAAAGAGTCGGCTAACGACCGTCAAACAGCAAAAGTACCCGGAGGTGAAACCATATGACGATGTGTTCAAGATGCCACAAGAGAGTAGCCGTGGTATTCATGACGAAAATAGAAAACGGCGAGTCCAAGCAGGAGGGGATATGCATCAAATGCGCCCGTGAGCTCGGTATCAAGCCGGTAAACGATATGATAGACAAGATGGGGCTTTCCGACGACGATATCGACAGAATGAGCTCGGAGATCGAAAACTTCATTCAGGGAGACGAAGACGGAACGCTCGAAGGAATAATGGGCGGACTCGGCGGGCTTCCCACGGAGAGGGGAGACGATGACGACGAGGCTTCCGAGGGAAGGGCGCCTGCAGTCGACTTCTCGAAGCTTTCCGGCGGCGCGGACGGCGATGGCCGCCGCGGCAAGAAGAAAAAGAAGGAGCTCAAATTCCTCACGACATACTGCACGAACATGACGGAGCGCGCGAAGATGGGCGCGCTCGACAACGTGGTCGGAAGAGACCGCGAGCTCTCCCGCGTCGTTCAGATACTCTGCAGAAGACAGAAAAATAACCCATGCCTCATAGGCGAGCCCGGAGTCGGCAAGACGGCGATCGCGGAGGCGCTCGCCCAGAGGATCGTCAAAGGCGAAGTGCCGTACCTGCTCAAAAACAAAGAGATATACCTCGTTGACCTGACGGCTCTCGTCGCGGGAACTCAGTTCCGCGGTCAGTTCGAGTCGAGAGTTCTCGGACTTCTCGGCGAAGTCAAGGCGCTCGGAAATATAATCCTCGTCATCGACGAGGTGCACAACATCGTCGGAGCGGGCGACGCGGAGGGCAGTATGAACGCCGCGAACATCCTGAAGCCCGCGCTCTCGAGAGGCGAGATCCAGGTCATCGGCGCGACGACCTTGACGGAGTACCGCAAGTATATCGAAAAGGACACCGCTCTCGAACGCCGATTCCAGCCGGTCATGGTGGAAGAGCCGAGCATGGACGACACGGAGAAGATACTTCAGGGAATCAAGCACTATTACGAAGAGTACCACTCGATAACGATACCGGCGTCCGTCCTCAGCTACGCGGTGTCGCTCAGCGAGAGATATATAACGGACCGCTACCTCCCCGATAAGGCGATCGACCTTATCGACGAGGCGTCGAGCCACATCTCCCTCTCATCCCCCGAGATCAACGAGAAGAGAGAGTGCATGGACAGACTGACCGCCCTCGACAACGAGCGCGGCGGACTCGAAGCGAAGGACGACAAATCTGAGGAGATATATAAGAGACTCGCAGAGATAAAGGCGGAGACTCTGTCGCTCGAGGAGAGAGTGAAGGAGCTGACGCCCCTTTGCGAAAAAGTCGAGATGACGGTCTCCGATCTTGCGGACGTCATCGAGATATGGACGGGCATCCCCGCATCTTCCATAACGGAGGACGAGTTCTCCCGTCTCGAAGGGCTCGCGGACAGAATAAAAGAGCGCATCGTCGGTCAGGACAAGGCGGTCGACGCGGTCGCCCGCGCGGTGCGCCGCTCGAGGACGGGCGTTTCCGCAAAGCGCCGCCCCGTATCGTTTATCTTCGCCGGTCCTACCGGAGTCGGTAAGACGGAGCTTGTGAAAGTCCTCGCGGCGGATCTGTTCAAATCCCCCGAAACGCTGATAAGGCTCGACATGAGCGAGTTCATGGATAAATTCTCCGTATCGAGGATCATCGGAGCGCCTCCCGGATACGTCGGATACGACGACGCGGGACAGCTCACCGAAAAAATACGCCGCCGCCCGTACTCGGTAGTCCTTTTCGACGAGATAGAAAAGGCGCACCCGGACGTCATGAATATCCTTCTCCAGATACTCGACGACGGCAGGATAACGGACGCGAGAGGAAAGACGGTCAGCTTCGAGAACACGGTCATCGTGATGACGACGAACGCAGGCTCGATGGGCTCGTCGACCCTCACCGGCTTCACCGACAACCCCGACCTTCTCTCGAGCGAGAAGACGAACCGCGCGCTCTCCCAGTTCCTCCGTCCCGAATTCCTCAACAGAGTCGACGAGATCGTGACGTTCAGATCGCTCTCGAAGGAGGACTTCAAGGGTATCGCGAAGATCATGGCGGGAGATCTTATCAAGGTCATGGCGGAGAAGGAGATCGACCTCTCGTTCACACCCGAGGCTCTCGCCCTGATCGCGGAGAAGTCGTATTCCGCAAAGTTCGGCGCGAGAAATATGAGGCGCTTCATCGAGACGGAAGTCGAGGACCGCATAGCCACCGAGATAATCCGCGCGAAGGGCGCGCTTAAGAAAATAGAGATCTCGTCGGACGGAGAGCATATCACCGCCGTCGTCGCCGACGACTGAAAAATAATCCGGAAAGAGGATCATGATGAAGATTGACACCAACTGGCATTCGTGGACGCCCGAAATGCTATTCACGACTCTGAAGACGGATCCGTCGAGAGGGCTGTCCGCAAATGAGGCTCAAAAGAGAATATCAAAGCACGGACGCAACGATCTGTGGAGCGTAAAGCGCGCGTCGGTCGGCGACGCGGCGCTCAAGATGCTCCTCGACCCCGCGTCTATCCTGCTCGTAGTCGTCGCGATAATCGCCGCCGCATTCGGCAAGACCGCGGAGCTGTTCGCGATCCTTGCGATCACGGTCATCGGCGGCGCGCTGCGCGTCCTGCTCCACATAAGGACTCAAAGGCTTTTTGAAGAGAAGGCGCGCGGAGTCATCCCGCGGGTCAACGTGATACGCTCCTCGTCTCACGTCATATGCAGCGCGGAGAATATCGCTGAGGGCGACGTTATCATTCTTTACCCCGGCGACACAGTCCCCGCGGACGCGAGGATCATCGCGACCCCGGGCATACTCGTATATGAGAACAGAATGACGGACAACAAGTCGCTCGTCTGCAAGACCGCCGAAACGCTCCACGAGGAGCCCGGCGCCGAGATACCGATAGAGAAGCGCGACAATATGCTCTACGCCGGATCCACCGTCGTTTCGGGAGAGGCGAGAGCGGTCGTCGTCGCGATGGGAAAGAGGACTCTCGCCGCAGCGAAATACGGCACGTTCACGATACCCTCCGGCGAGAAATTCAAGGTCTCGGACAGGCTCTCGAAGTGGAGCCGCGTGTTCGGCATCGCGTCCCTCGGAGCGGTCCTTCTCATAACCCTGATCGGGGCGGTCTCAAAGGGCTCGCCCGCGCTTGAACTCCTTATCTCGGCGACGGCGCTCGCCGCTTCGGCGATGAGCGAGTCGTTCGGCATCATCGGAGCCTACTCCCTCGCTACCGCAGTCAGAAAATCGGACAGCGAAGAAGCGGGAAGAGCGAAGGTCAAGAACGCCGAATCTGTCGAGAAGATGAACGAGTCCGACACGATCCTGATCGAGAGCGCTTCGATGCTCAAGGCGGGAGACATAACGCTCAACTCCTACTACATCGGCGACAGACTCGTCAATATCGACGAGCCCGTCGACGGAATGTCGCCGGTCGAACTGCTCAAGCTCTGCTACGTCACGACCGGTATGCTCCCGCAGGGCGCGCTGACGTCCGGTATGGCGGAGCTGCCGCGCGAGAGCGTCTCGGTGGACTATTCCGGCATCAGAAAGATATTTGAAGAGTTCTTCGCTCATTCGTACGAGAGCAGGACTCTTGAGAATACGGTTCTTGTCGGTCACGAGCCCGCGGGCACTCCCGAATCAGGCGGACTCGACACCGCCCTCATATGCAGAGCAGGGAACTATGAGGCTGTAGTCAGCGGCTCCGTCGAGGAAGTCCTCTCGTGCTGCAACGCGATAAGGCGGCGCGGTGCGGTCGTCCCGATCGCGAGAGAGGATTTTGAGAGGATCAGACGCGAGGTCGAGATCCTCAGGCGCCGCGGCATATTCACCGTTGCCGTAGCAAGGCGCGACTCGCCCTACATCAATATGAACCGCGTTTCCGCGCTTCAGATGTGCATGACCTTCGAGGGATTCCTCGCGCTCTCCGACAGAGCGTACGGCGACGCGCTCGACGCGATAAGAAAGATCAGAAGCGGAAAAGAATTCCGCATGGTATGCTTCACCGAAGGAACGGGCGAAGACCGCGCGTTCCTTGAAATGATAGGTTTCCTCGGCGAAGGCGACAGATATATAACTCTCGAAGAGGCGCTCTCGTCCGAGAAGATATCTCTCGAGCCGGGACAGTTCGCCGCGATCTGCACCGGATACCGCGACGCCGCGAAGATACGGCGCGAGCTCCACCGCAGACTGAAAGCGGGCGGATGTAAGATCACTTACGTCAGCAAGGAGCCGGAGGATATGTGGCTGATGAAGGACGCTACGGTCTCCGTCGCAGTCCCCACCGCCGCGAAGATCAAGAAGACGATACCTCAGTCCATCCGCTCGTCGTCCGACGTCGTCGTGACCCCGCGCGCCGGCGGAGGCGTCTTCGAGACCTTCAGAGTCACCGAGTACGCAAGGAGCGCGTTCCAGAATCTGAGACGGTGCGCGAATTATCTGGCGTCCTCGTTCGTCGCAAAATTCATACTTCTATTCGTTTCAGCCTTGATCCCGTCGGTATCTCCGGCTGATCCCGCGGCGCTTCTTATCTGGGGACTTCTCCTCGACCTCGCGGTCGCGTTCGTCGCCCTCAGGCGCGATCCCCCGTGGAATATGATCAGCGTTGAAAAGGACGTTCACGAGCTTCAGACGGGACTGCGCGACTTTGCGAAGCCCGCGGTGTTCGGCGCCGTATGGGCGGCTCTTCTTCTCGCCGCTCCCGCCGCTCTCGCCGCATATACTCCGAAGGAATCGGGAACGATACCTGCAGGGGTCATAACGAATATGGTATTCGTCTCCGCTCTCTTCAGTATCCCCGTCATCGGCGGAGAGCTTATGACGAACGGAAGCATCTTCAAGAGATCGAAGAGAAGAAGCCGCGCCATCCCCGCGCTCTTCCTGCTCGGAGCGGTGCTCGCGCTCATCTTCGCGTTCTCAAAAGCCGCAGCGTCCATCGTCAGCGGCGAGGCTCTGACCTTCAAGCGCATGCTTCTCGCGCTCATTCCCGCCGTAGTTTCGCTCGCGGCGTTTGAGATATACAAGTTCACTCAGCGCAAAAAGAATATCGATAAAGAAAACGAATTCAAATAATACTTCAAGGAGATAACATCAATGGCAGAAGAATGTACCCACGACTGCTCCACCTGCTCCGCTGACTGCGCCTCAAGAGACGTACCTCAGCACGAAGCCCCGAGAGCGGACAGCCGCATCAAACACGTAATAGGAGTCGTAAGCGGCAAGGGAGGCGTCGGCAAATCGATCGTCACCTCGATGCTCGCGGTAGCAACCGCTAAGCGCGGATTCAAAACGGCGGTGCTGGACGCCGACGTTACCGGCCCCTCCATCCCGAGATCCTTCGGTGTCGCGGGAGAAATATACCAGCAGGACGGCGGACTTCTCCCTCTCGAGAGCTCGCTCGGCATAAAGATCATGTCCTTAAACCTTCTCCTCGAGGACGAGTCGTCGCCCGTCGTATGGCGCGGGCCCGTCATCGCGGGAGCTGTCAAACAGTTCTGGACTGACGTCGTCTGGGGCGACGTAGACTATATGTTCGTCGATATGCCTCCGGGAACGGGCGACGTTCCGCTCACCGTCTTCCAGTCTATCCCGCTCGACGGAATCATCGTCGTCACTACCCCTCAGTCGCTCGTCTCAATGATCGTCGAAAAAGCTGTCAAGATGGCGGATATGATGAGCATACCCGTGCTCGGACTCGTCGAGAATATGTCTTACGCCCTCTGCCCCGACTGCGGACGGAAGATCGAAATATTCGGCAAGAGCTCGTCCGAACGTATAGCTAAGGAATACGCTATCCCGAAGACCGCGACTCTCCCCCTCGACCCCGCCCTCTCGACCACAGTCGACGCGGGCAAGATCGAATCCGTCGGAGAAGAATATCTCGGCGAGCTGTCGAAATTGTTGTTCTGATAATGAAAAAAAGCCGTCGGCAAAACGCCGACGGTTTTTTCTATCCGTCCCGGGATGATGCGACTATCCAAACGCTATGTTTACATTTGTCCCCCGCTGTGATAGAATACAGGTGAAAAACGGGGCCGCGTATTTTCAAATCAAAATACGAAAGGAATGAT
>CADBTH010000015.1 GCA_902797495.1 uncultured Ruminococcus sp. | reverse complement strand
TGCGAAAATGGCGGATCTTTTGAGGGAGAAAAGGATCGGGACGGAAGACGTCCCGTACGCTCCGGGATCGTTTCTTATCGGAGACGCACGCGTCACTCTCGTCGCGCCTTACGGCGACGGCCGCGGCGCGCCGTGCTTCCGCGTCGACGGAGGGAAATCTTCCGCGGGGTTCTTTCCCGACGGATGGAAGAAAATGAACTCCGGCGCATCCCTTATCGTAGGGAACTGCGACTTTACCGTTTTCGGCGCGGTAGGAAAGAACGGAGGCGGCTTCGGAACGCCGAACGACTTCGGAGACGGCGGAAAGCTTGCTTTCGCGGACCGAAAATACTTAGCAGGATTCTCCGGCGTTGAATTTCCCGATCCGGGAGCTGCGTTCGCTCTCGATCTCGGGTAGTCAGTTCTTTTTGAGAAGTCCTTTAAGTCCTTCCGAACACATCGAGCCGATGATATCCGAAAACTCGGACAGAGGTCTCGTTCTGTTCGAGCGGAACCACATCTGATAGACGGCGACCATTCCCGTGATAAGAAATTCGAGCGCGACGTCCGCCCTCTCTTCGGTCAGCGCGAGCTGTCTGCAGATCGACTGCTTCGTCTTGGACTTTATGAGGGACGTGAGCTTGCTGATCAGATTGATGTTTTCGTCCATCGTGAACAGATTGGAATAGAACTCGAGATCCGTGCATATGAGGTTGTCGAGACGGTCGAAAATTATCCTCGGGTCGCTCAGCGCGCCTGCGACGTCGACCTGTGCGAACGTGACCTCGAATTTGTCCACGAGATCCTTTTCCATCTCTTCGATGAGCTGATAGATCCCGTTGTAATAGTTGTAAAAGGTCTTTCTGTTGATATTAGCGCGGTCAGCTATATCCTTTATGGTGATATAGTTGACGTCTTTCTCCGCGAGGAGCTCCGTGAACGCGTTGCGTATGGCGCGCTTTGTTCTGATGACGCGCTTGTCGACTGTTGGGGTTTGGCCGTGGTTCATTTGAAATACCTCCGGTTTACCGATAGACCTCAATTTTAGTTACAAGTGCGGTAAATACCGCATCATGTCGAATTATGTCCTTGCAATATATTGCAACTATATTATAATACACATGTGTGGTAAAAGTCAAGATTATTGACGATTTTCACTTTTCACCGAATCCGTTTAGGAGGAATTCAATATGCTGATACTCTTCACAGATACTGATACCGACATCACTCCGGAGATGGCGAAAGAGTACGGATACAAGCTGATAAGTATGCCGTACAGCGCGGATGGAAAGACGGTATACCCTTACGTCGACTTTGAAAAATTCGACGCTCATTCGTTCTACGACACGCTGCGTTCGGGAGTCCTTCCGACGACGAGCGCGCTCGGTAAAGAGGCGTATATCGAGTACTTCGAGCCGCACTTCAAAAACGGCGACGATATTTTATACGTTCACTTCTCGAGAGCCATGACTGCGACGTTCGACGCGATGGACAAAGCGGTCGCTGAGCTGAAGGAGAAGTATCCGGAGAGAAAATTCTACGAGGTTGATACGAAGGGCATCACGATCGGAAGCCTCAATATCGTCCTTGAGATCGGAGACCTTTACAAAGCCGGAAAGAGCGCGGAGGAGATCGTAGACTGGGCGAAGGAGGAAGTCGACCGTTTCGCGGTCTATTTCTTCGCGGACGACCTGAAGTTCTTCAAGCGCAGCGGCAGAGTGTCGGGACTCGCGGGTACGATGGGAACTCTTCTCGGAATCCGCCCCATAATCTACATGGACGAGAACGGAAAGATGGTCAGCATCGGCAAAGAGAAGGGAAGAGCGAAGGCGCTCGAAGCGCTGGCCGCGCACGTTGAAGAGATCGGAGACCGCATAGAAGACCACCGCGTCATAGTCGCGAGCGCGGACTCAAGGGATATCGCGGACGAACTCGCCTCCATGCTGAAGGAAAAGTTCGGCGACGGTCTTAACGTTATTTACGTCGACGTAAATCCGACGGCGGGAAGCCACTGCGGACCGAATACGGTCGGAGTCAGCTTCCACGCAAAACACAGATAATTATGAAATGCAGGCTCGCGCCTGCATTTCAGAGTGAAGACAAACTTGGTATAACGGCAATGATGATAAGAATCAAACGCTGAAAACAAACAGAAATAAAATACATCATAAACACAGGTGGCGGGCAAAATGCCCGCCATCATTGCCTTTCGACGATCCCAACGCTCGACGTAGCCGTGAACCCCAAGCATTCTGCGAATGCTTGAGGACCCCGCGTTATATACGCCTCACGCGTTGTGATCGTCGAATCTACCTGCGTTTCTCTTCCTCTGCTCAGTCTGTAGACTTAGTCTACAGACTGAAATGCAGGCTCGCGCCTGCATTTTTAATTATTTTTTAACAAAGTGTTGACTTATATTCATAAAAATGGTATAATCAGTATGTCCGGAAGGATAATAATTACAGTATTATATGGAGGTAACGGTATGAAAATATTCACAAAAATCGCGTCTCTTGTTCTTATAGTCGTTATGGCGGCGACTCTGTTCGCATCCTGCGGAGGCGGCGCGCCCAGCGGAGAGACCAAGACTCTCAACAACGTGACGGTCCTCGTTCCCGACGGATTCGACGTCAAGGAAGGACTTATCCCCAGTTCCATTCCCGTAGTCGTTTTCGAGAAGGATCATGAGACGAAGTACGTCAACGTAGGCTTCTACGATTCCGTTGACGAAGCGAAGGAATCGATCGACATGATGGTCGGCGACCTTGAGACTGCCGACGTCAAGTTTGACGCTGCCGGCGTTACGTGGGAAGGCAAGTCTTACGATCTCGGCGGATGGCCGATGTGCAACGTGATCGCAACTATAGGCGATCAGGTGGTCATGTGCCAGGCAAGCTTCTTCGCTTCCGACGACGCTACCATGAGAGCGATCATCGACTCGATCAAACTCGGCTGATAACGGTCTGAAAGAAACCGGCGCACGAAAGAGCGCCGTTCAGAGTGAAGACAAACTTGCCGGAACAGCAATGACAGGATGTTAAGATAACGAAAGCATAACATCATAAAAAGATAAAGCACGACAAAAAGAAAAGAGGCGGGAGCTTCGGGAAAACCCGAAGCCCCCGCCGTCATTGCTTTTCGTCGCTCTCGCCGCTTGACGTATTCATATACGCCTCGCGCGGCGAGATCACCAAATCCGCCGTCGTTTCTC
>CADBTH010000014.1 GCA_902797495.1 uncultured Ruminococcus sp. | reverse complement strand
GACGGAACTATGATGTCGTACTTCGTTCCGCCGCCCTTGAGCTTCGCGTAGAGCTCTTCGTTCGTGGCGAAGGTGGAGTAGTTGACGTTGATGCCGGTCAGTTTTTCAAACTCGCGGTTCGTGTCGAACTCGTCCTCACCCTCGTCGACGGAGATGTATTCGCCCCAGTTGTATACGTTGATCGTTATTCCCTGATCTCTGAATTTGTTCCAGTCGACCGAGTCGGAGTATGACAGCTCGACCTCCTCATCTTCGGATTCGGACTCGTCGTCCGCGACTTTCACTTCGTCCGGAGGAGTCGGAGACTTCCACTTGTAGAGGAAGACGCCGAACGCGGTCAGGAGGATCAGCAGAGCGAGGATCAGGCAAATGGTTTTTTTCATGCCGCGGCCCCCTCTCTGAGTTTTTTCTGCTTCCTCGAATCGGAGATATTCATGACGAGAAGGATCGTCAGAACGACGAGGAAGATTATCGTCGAGAGCGCGTTGATCTCAGGGCTGACCTTCTTTCTCGTCATCGAGTAGATCGTGACGGAGAGGTTCTGGGAGTTCGCGCCGTGCGTGAAGTAGCTGATTACGAAGTCGTCGATGGAATAGGTGATGCTCATGAGGAATCCCGTGAGGACTCCGGGCATGATCTCGGGGAGGATGACCTTAGTGAATACCCCCCGCTGACTGCACCCGAGGTCCTGAGCCGCCTCGCAGAGCGACATATCCATCTGCCGCAGCTTCGGCAGAACGTTCAGTATGACGTACGGAACGCAGAAGGAGATGTGCGCGAGGGTCAGGGTCACGAAGCTCATCTGCATACCCGCGAAGACGAACAGAAGCATAAGAGATACGCCCGTTACGATCTCGGGGTTGAGAAGAGGCAGATAGGTGAAATACATAACTATCCCGCGCGTCTTTTTCTTCATGTTGAAGATGCCGATCGCCGCGGCGGTGCCGAGCACCGTGGAGATGACCGAGGCGATGACCGCTACGATTATCGTCACGCCCAGGCTGTTGATGATGGTCTCGTTGTGGAAGAGCTTCGAGTACCAGTCGAGGGTGAAGCCCGTCCAGACCGTGCGGCTCTTCGCCGCGTTGAACGAGAAGAGCGCCATGATGGCGATCGGGGAGTATAGGAAGAAGAAAATGATCGCCATGTAGATCCTCGATACGTGCTTCTTCATACGATCACCCCTTCCATTTCCTCGTCGTCAAGGGAATTGGTGATGCTCATGCAGACGAGGATGAATACCATCAGCACGAGCGATATCGCGGAGCCGAGATGCGGATTGTACGAGGCTCCGAGGAACTGAAGGTCGATCAGGTCGCCGATGAGCATATTCGTGCCGCCGCCGAGCATCTTTGAGATGATGAACGTGCTGACCGCGGGGACGAATACCATCGAAAAGCCCGATACGATACCGGAAGTCGAGAGCGGGAAGACCACTCTTCTGAAGATGTTCACGGAGCCCGCGCCGAGGTCGCGCGCGGCTTCGATCGTTCTGTTGTCTATCTTCGTCATGACCGAATAGAGCGGAAGGATCATGAAGGGGAGATAGTTGTATACCATACCGAGGACGACCGCGCCCTTGGTATTAATGAACTGGAACGGCCCGAGACCGAACAGCCCGAGGAATTTGTTGAGCAGTCCGTTGTTCTCGAGGATCGTCATCCAGGCGTAAGTCCTGAGAAGGAAGTTTATCCACATCGGCAGTATCATCAGGAAGATCATCATCTTCTGTTTCGAGACGTTGATCCTCGATATGATATAGGCGACCGGATAACCGAGCAAAAGACATATCAGGGTCGCTATGAAAGCAAGCCAGATAGAACTTATGAGAGTGGGCATATAGGTGCTGACGGAGAGCAGATTCTCCCATGAGAATATCGTTTTCTCGGTAAACATATCCTCCGGGATCTCGGCGTCTTCTCCGTACTCTTCATAGTACTCAGCCGTCATACTTTCGATCTGTTCCTCGCTCAGCCGGTTGCCGTCGGCGTCGACGGTTATGACCGTCGTGCAGGCGAAGACCGCTATCAGTATCAGAGGAACGATGATGAATATCGCCATCCATACGAGGTATGGCGACGCAAGGAATCTTGAGTTTTTGTTCAACTATTGCTCCGTTTCCCCGCCGGATTGGACTCTTTCGGGCATAGCCCGCGGAAACGACGATACGACGGATACGCCGCCCCCGCGCGTTGTCTTTTGCAATAAAAATGATAATATATTGTATCAAATATCGACCGGTTTTGCAATACTTTTTTTAAAATATAAAAATAATTCATAAGCGCGGGCTCAGACGAGCCCGCGCCTCATATTTTCCTGCGGTTTATCAACCGCCTGCGATCATCGTTTTCATCGATTTGATATCCTGAACTCCGACCGTCCCGTCGCCGTTCACGTCCGCGTTGGCCCAGAAGAACGATATCGCCGACATATCCGCCGAGGCGATATATTTCTTCAGCACCGCGAGGTCCTGCACGTTGACGGTATTGTCGCCGTTCGCGTCTCCCCTCTTGCCGGGGTGTGTGTAGGGGACCGTGAACTCGTAGTCCGCCTTCGTCGTCTCGCCGAAGACCGGGTTCGTGTTGACGTCGACGGTGAGCGTCATGTCCTCCGTCTTTATCCCGTAGATGCACAGATATCTGTTGTCGCTCGGAGCCGTGTACTCGTAGAGCGTGCTCGTCGTTCCTCTGACGGGGTCGTATCTCACGACGGACTTCGGGAGCGAATAGTAGACGAATTTGTCGTCACGCGCCGTGCAGGAGAAGCACGCGGCGTAGTAACCGCCGGAGGCGGATCTCCATTTTTCCGTGATCGTGCCGAGGGTCGTGAAGTCGCCGCCGCTCCATTTTTTGAAGTCGCCCGTGCTCTCCTCGACGAAGTATAAGTCGTTCCCGAAGAGGATGAACGAGGTGTTGACTCCTCCCCAGAACGCGTCGTCGTAGACGGTCGAGACGGGGGTCGTGTCGTAGTCGTCGGCGTTATGCTGATCGGCCATCATCTTTTCGGTCGAGCAGAGGAAATAATCGTGAGTGACGTACCCCGTGATATCGTAGACCGGGTCGTCCCAGGTCACGTCGACGTGGTATTTCTCGCCGTCTATGTAAAGGATGTTCCAGATGTGCCCGAGAGCGGACGAGTCGCAGTAGTAGTTCTCGATGCCGACTCTGTCGAGCAGGTAGCTGTAAGCCTTCGTGTATCCCTCGCAGACGCAGCGCCGTCCGACCATCGCGCCGTACATCGTGTAGTCGTGCGTCGACGTCGTTCCGGCGTAGTAGGCCTCGACGTCGTACTCACAGTGGACGGCGAGCCTGTCGTGAAGGACGAGCGCCTTCTGAACGTCGGTGAGCGCGTCGTTGCCCTCGACTCCCTCGAGCATACGGTCGGCCTCGGCGATCATCTCCGCTCTCATCTCATCGTACTCCGCTTTGGTGCAGATGTACGTGAACTTAAGCTGCGAGAAGACTCTGTTCGAGCCGTAGCCGGAGCCTGTGGACGAGATCGTGTCGACGTGGAACGTCTCGGGGTCGCCCTTTCTTATAAAGTAGTTCAGGAGCTGAAGGGTCTCGCTGTTGTAGGGTATCCCGAACGAGAGGATACTGCAGTTCGCAGCGCACTCCCTCGTCGCTCCGTAGATCGTGTCCTTCAGCTGCTCGTACTGCTCCGCGGTGATGCCGAGACCCTCGGTATACTCCTCCACGGAGCCCATGTCGTTGAAGAATTCTTCCTCCGGAAAGGCGTCGTATCCGTCCTCCGCCGCAACCGGTACGGCAAACAGCACAAGGACGAGAAGCAATGACAGAATTCGCTTTAACATAACGCCGCGCTCCTTTATATTATTCTGTCTTAATTATACATCCGCGCGCCATCTTTGTCAACATTCGCCAACGAGGAAATATTTCTCACTTCTGTTTCTTCGCCTTGAAGATCAGCGAGGCGAGATATGCCGAGATAAGCGCGGCGTCCGTGCCTCCCGCCGCCGCGGTCAGCTCGCCCGTGAGAAGTCCTATCGCCCCTCTCTCATCTATCGCGCGCTTCACTCCCTCGGCGATGAGGTATCCGAAGCCGGTCAGCGGCACGGTAGCCCCCGCCCCCGCGAAGTCGACCAGATACCGGTAAACTCCGATCCCTCCGAGCGCGACACCCGCGACGACGTACCCGACGAGTATCTTCGCCGCCGTCAGCCTCGTTCTGTCTATCAGTATCTGAGCGGCGGCGCACAGCGCGCCGCCAACGGCGAAAGCCTTGATATATTCCATATTCCCTCCGTCAGTCCGACGAGAGCGCGACGAGATGCGCGATCGACGG
>CADBTH010000013.1 GCA_902797495.1 uncultured Ruminococcus sp. | reverse complement strand
TGTGTTTAGTTAATATCAACGAAAAATTTAACATCGATTTTGTAAACGTTTACCCTTTATTTTGTCACTAAATTGTAATACCTTTGTAACCGCTTTTATCTTAATATTTAAGTAAATTATGCGCATTTAGCACTTATTTTCACTTAACTGTAACTTTAATAAAACTTTCAACCAAGTTTTCAACAGGTCGCTCTTGTGCAATATCACCGTTTTCCTGTGGACGCAAATTTGAAAAAATGTTGATTTTATTTTCCAAAAATGCTTGAATTTAATCCCGAAATATTGTAAAATAAATGTGTAGTTTCTTCTTCAGGACATGGTATTCCGTCGTCAGAAACACACAACATTTTGTTTCCGCCGCAAAAGACGGACAAGATGTTGTATAGTATTATATATTTAAATGGTATAGTCCATTTTCCACGAAAGGATAAACGAAATGAAAAAAGTCGCAATAATAATGGGAAGTGACAGCGATCTTCCCGTTGTAAGAAAAGCCGCTGAGGCACTCAAACAGTTCGGCGTTCCGTTTGAAATGCACGTTTTCTCGGCACACCGCTCGCCCGCCGAGGCTGCGGAGTTCTCCGAAAAAGCCCGTGAGAACGGTTTCGGAGTGCTTATCGGTGCTGCCGGAATGGCAGCTCACCTCGCTGGTGCTCTTGCCGCACACACCACTCTGCCCGTTATCGCGCTCCCTGTGAAGGCAAAGGCGCTTGAAGGCGTTGATTCCCTGCTCTCATCAGTTATGATGCCGCCCGGAGTCCCCGTTGCAACAGTCGGCATCGACTGCGCCGCCAACGCAGGCTACCTCGCGGTACAGATACTTGCTGTTTCCGATGACGAACTCGCAAAGAAGTTCGCGGACTTCAAGGAAGAACAGCACAGAAAAAATCTGGCAGCAGACGCAAAAATGCAGGAAACTGCAAAAGAAATATAAAAAAGGAAGGACAGCAAAACTATGGAAAAGAAAGAACAGCTCTACGAAGGAAAAGCAAAGAAAGTTTTCGCGACAGAAGACGAGGGATACGTCATCGTATCCTACAAGGACGACGCGACTGCGCTCGACGGACTCAAGAAGGGAACGATCGCGGGCAAGGGCGAGATCAACAACAGAATGTCCAACCGCATCATGCAGCTTCTCGAAAAGAACGGGATCAAGACTCATTTCGTCGAAGAGCTCTCGTCGAGAGACACGCTCGTAAGACGAGTCGCCATAGTACCTCTCGAGGTCATCATCAGAAATATTTCGGCCGGCTCTTTCGCCAAGAGATTCGGCGTTGAAGAGGGGATCGTTTTCGCAGAGCCGACGATCGAGTTCTCCTACAAGAACGACGAGCTCCACGACCCGCTCATGAATTCCTACCACGCGGTCGCTCTCGGAGTAGCGACGTGGGACGAGATCGAGACGATAAAGAGCATGGCTTTTAAGATCAACTCGCTGATGAAGGAATATTTCCTCACGCTCAACGTAAAGCTCGTAGACTTCAAGCTCGAGTTCGGACGTCTTCCCGACGGAACGATAGTTCTCGCGGACGAGATCTCTCCGGACACCTGCCGCTTCTGGGACGCCGACACGAATGAAAAGCTCGACAAGGACCGCTTCCGCCGCGATATGGGCGGAGTCGAGGACGCCTACAACGAAATGATGCGCCGCGTGTTCGGCGACAAGTGAGATACGGAGGAAACAATGTCAGAGATCAGAGAAGAATGCGGCGTATTCGGGATATACGAATATAAGAAGTGCGACGTCGCGCACATGGCGTACTACGGACTCTTCGCCCTCCAGCACAGAGGCCAGGAATCCTGCGGCATCGTCGTGAACGACGACGGCGCGTTCTCGACCTACAAGGACTCGGGACTCGTGAACGACGTCTTCACGGCGCACAGACTTGAAAAGCTCGGTCAGGGCAATATGGCGATCGGCCACGTCAGATACGGCACGACCGGCTCGTCCGACCGCAACAACGCTCAGCCGATAGTCGTCAATCACATAAAGGGCAGAATGGCGCTTGCGCACAACGGAAACCTCGTCAACTCTTACGAGCTCCGCTCGGAGCTCGAGCTGAAGGGTTCCATCTTCCACACCACGTCGGACACCGAGGTCATCTCGTACATCGTCACCGAAGAGAGACTTCGCGCTCCGAGCATCGAGGAAGCGGTATGCCGCGCGATGGACAGGATCAAGGGAGCTTATTCCCTCGTCGTCATGTCCCCGACGAAGCTGATCGCAGCAAGAGACGAGAACGGCTTCCGTCCCCTCTGCTACGGTAAGACCGCCGACGGCGCTTACGTCGTCGCTTCCGAGAGCTGCGCGCTGGACTCGGTCGGCGCGGAGTACGTCCGCGATATAGAGGCGGGCGAGATCGTCGTTTTTGACGAGAACGGAGTCCGCAGTATCACGGAGCACTGCGGAAAGGCTCCTTATAGAATGTGCATATTCGAGTACGTCTACTTCGCCCGTCCCGACTCGTCGATCGACGGAGTCAACGTCCACGAGGCGAGAAGCCGCGCCGGCGCGTTCCTCGCGCTCGAGCACCCCGTCCAGGCGGACATCGTAATCGGCGTTCCCGATTCGGGGCTTGACGCCGCGGTCGGTTACTCGAAGCAGTCCGGACTGCCTTACGAGATAGGCTTTATAAAGAACAAGTATATAGGCAGAACGTTCATCGCGCCCGGTCAGGGAGCGAGAGAGGACCTCGTCAGGATCAAGCTCAACCCGATCTCGAGCGTCGTCAAGGGAAAGAGGGTCGTTCTCATAGACGACTCGATCGTCCGCGGAACGACGAGCGCGAGGATCGTAAAGCTGCTGCGCGACGCGGGCGCGAAGGAAGTACATATGAGAGTCACCTGCCCGCCGTTCATGAATCCCTGCTACTACGGCACGGACATCGACTCGCGCGAGCACCTCATCGCCTGCCGTCACACGATACCGGAGATCGAGAAGATAATCAACGTCGACTCGCTCGGTTACCTCAGCCTCGAAAGCCTGAAGAAGATCGCCTCGGGCGTCAACGGCAAGGGCTACTGCACGGCGTGCTTCGACGGAGAATATCCGACGGAGATCCCCTCCAACACAAAGAAATCAAGATTCGAAAAGAAGATACACGAAGAAGAATGACACGGGAGACACGACATGAATTCTGAATCAAGATCGGACGCATACGCGTCGTCAGGCGTCGACATCACAGCGGGCTACCGCGCCGTTGAACTTATGAAGCGCCATATCGCAAGGACCGTCACCTCGGGCGGCGTCGATATCGGCGGATTCGGCGGACTCTTTCCGCTCGACCTCGAAGGGATAAAGCGTCCCGTTCTCGTCTCCGGCACGGACGGAGTCGGAACGAAGCTGAAGATCGCGTTCCTTACCGACCGCCACGACACGGTCGGGATCGACTGCGTAGCGATGTGCGTGAACGATGTCATCTGCTGCGGCGCGAAGCCGCTCTTCTTCCTCGACTATATCGCCTGCGGCAAGAACGTACCCGAGAAGATTGCGTCGATCGTTTCCGGAGTCTGCGACGGATGCGTCGCGGCGGGCGCCGAGCTCGTCGGCGGCGAGACCGCGGAGATGCCCGGCTTCTACCCGGAGGACGAGTACGACCTCGCCGGATTTGCGGTAGGCGTTGCAGACCGCGACAGGATAATAGATAAAAACAGAATGGCGGAGGGCGACGTCATGATCGCTCTTCCCTCGTCCGGAGTCCACTCGAACGGCTTCTCCCTCGTGAGAAAGGTCTTCGACGTTGAAAACGGCGGACTTGAGAAGGAGTACCCCGAGCTCGGCGGAAAGACTCTCGGAGAAGTTCTTCTGACACCGACGAAAATATACGTAAAACCGATCTTGTCCCTTCTCGAAAAAGTCGACGTAAAGGGCATATCCCACATCACCGGCGGCGGCTTCTACGAGAACATCCCGCGCTCGATACCGGACGGACTGGGAGTCACGATCGACCGGAGCGACGTGAGAGTCCTTCCGATATTCGATCTTATCGCGAAGGTCGGAAATATTTCCGAACACGATATGTTCAACACGTTCAACATGGGCGTCGGAATGTGCGTTACCGTCCCGAAGGACGAGGCGGACGCCGCGCTCGATATCCTTCGCGCCGCGGGGGAGGACGCGTACGTCCTCGGAAAGATCGTCCGCTCCGAAAGGAAGGTCGAGATATGCTGACAAGGATCGCGGTCTTCGTCTCGGGAGGCGGCACGAATCTTCAGGCACTCCTCGACGCTGAGCGTGCGGGAAAGATATCGAGCGGAAAAATATCGCTCGTCATCTCCTCAAATCCCGACGCTTACGCTCTGAAGAGAGCGGAGGCGTCGCGCGTTCCCGGGATCACGGTCTCGAAAAAAGAATACGGAACGCAGCAGGCGGTCGAAGAGAAGATAATAAAGCTTCTCGAAGAGTACAAGATCGACCTGATCGTCCTTGCGGGATTTATGACTATACTGTCGGAAAGTTTCACAAAGCGTTATCCCGAGAGGATAATAAACGTCCATCCGGCGCTCATCCCGTCCTTCTGCGGAAAAGGGTACTACGGCCTGAGAGTCCATGAGGAGGCGCTCGCAAGAGGAGTTAAGGTTACCGGCGCGACCGTCCATTTTGTGAACGAGATACCGGACGGAGGGCGCATCATCGCGCAGAAGGCGGTGAAGGTACTCGATTCAGATACGCCCGAGACCCTTCAGAAAAGGGTCATGAGACTCGCGGAGTGGAAGATACTTCCCGAGGCTGTCGAGCGCGTCTCGGCGGAAATAAAAAAAGAAAAAGAGGGTTTGTAATGGATATCTACAAAATAAACGATATTGCAGAGCTTATAGACGGAAATCCCTACGTCGGCCGCGGCATCGTCGCGGGACTCTCCGACGACGGTAAGAGCGCAGTCGCAGCTTACTTCATTATGGGAAGAAGCGCGAACTCGAGAAACAGGATATTTGCAAAGCGCGGAGGCGACCTATTTACGGAGCCGTACGACGCGTCGAAGGTCGAGGACCCGAGCCTCATTATCTACGCGGCGGTACGCGAGACGGAGGACGGTCTCATCGTCACGAACGGCGACCAGACGGACACGGTGTACGATGGATTTGCCGCCGGCAAGACCTTTGAAGAGGCTCTCGAGTCGAGATGCTTCGAGCCAGACAGCCCCAATTTCACCCCCCGCATCAGCGCGTATCTCTCCTATAAGAACGGCTATTCATACCGCATGAGCATCCTCAAGAGCGTCGACCCCGAAGGGTCGGACTGCGCGAGGTACTCGTTCTCATATCCCGCAAAAGCGGGTCTCGGCCACTTCATCCACACCTACGTGACGGACGGGAATCCGATCCCGACGTTTCAGGGCGAGCCCGAGAGAGTTGCCGTTCCCTCAGATATAGACGCGTTTACGAACTCGCTGTGGGGCGCGCTTGACGAGGACAACAAGATATCCCTCTACGTCCGCTACACCGATCTTGAAAGCGGCGTTATCACCGAAAGACTCATAAACAAAAACATATAAAAGAGGTGCCGAAATGAAGGAATTTGAACTGAAGTACGGATGCAACCCCAATCAGAAACCCTCGTCCATTTACATGAGAGACGGGAGCGATCTTCCGATAGAGATCCTCTCCGGCAGACCCGGTTACATAAACTTTCTCGACGCGTTCAACTCGTGGCAGCTCGTAAAAGAGCTCAAAGAGGCGACCGGTATGGCGTGCGCCACCTCCTTCAAGCACGTCAGCCCGACGTCGGCGGCTGTCGGCAAACCCCTTTCTGAAACTCTCAAGCGCGCCTGCTTCGTGGACGACGTCGAAGGCCTTGACGATTCTGCCATAGCTTCCGCGTTCGCAAGGGCGAGAGGTACCGACCGTATGTGCTCCTTCGGCGACTGGATCGCGCTCTCCGACGTATGCGACGTCACGACCGCGCTCCTCATCAAACGCGAAGTCTCGGACGGCATCATCGCCCCCGGTTTTGAGCCGGAAGCGCTCGAGATCCTCCGCTCCAAGAGAAAAGGAAACTACAACATAGTAAAGATAGATTCGTCCTACGTTCCGGAAGAGACGGAAGAGAAGCAGGTCTTCGGGATCACGTTCCGCCAGGGCAGGAACAACTTCAAAATTGACCGCGCGCTCCTCTCGAACGTAGTAACGAAAAATAAGAATATCCCCGACGACGCGGCGATCGATCTTATGATATCGCTCATCACGCTCAAGTACACTCAGTCGAACTCCGTGTGCTTCGCCGCAGACGGACAGGCGATAGGAGTCGGAGCGGGTCAGCAGTCGAGGATCCACTGCACGCGCCTCGCGGGCGGAAAAGCCGACACGTGGCAGCTCAGACAGAGCGAGAAGGTCCTCTCCCTTCCTTTCCGCGACGACATAGGCCGTCCCGACCGCGACAACGCAGTCGACGGATACATCAACCAGAACGAAGAGGACGTCACCGCCGACGGCGTATGGCAGAGATACTTCACGAAGCGCCCCGAGCCCTTCACGAAGGAAGAGCAGAGAGCGTTCCTCGCGTCGTGCGACGGAGTCTCCCTCGGCTCGGACGCGTTCTTCCCGTTCAGCGACAACATCGAGCGCGCCTACAGAAGCGGCGTAAAATATATCGCCGAGCCCGGCGGATCCGTTCGCGACGACGCGGTCATCGAGTGCTGCGACAAGTACGATATCGCGATGGCGTTCACGGGTATGAGACTTTTCCATCACTGAGTGAGACGTCCGGAAGGAATTTGACATGAAGATTTTTAAAACTTTCGTCGGCGGAGTGCTCGCCGGTATAAGTATCGCGCTCGGAGGCGTTGTCTTCCTGGCGCAGGACAACAAGGTGATAGGAGCGGCGATGTTCGCCGTCGGACTGTTCACCGTCTGCACGATGGGCTTCAACCTCTACACGGGTAAGATCTGCTACGTCTTCGACAACGATCTGAAGTACGCGGCGACGCTTCCCGTTATGTGGATCGGCAATTTCGCCGGGACCGGACTCGTCGCGCTCGCCGCGTCTCTCACGAGAAACGGCGCCGCCTTCGCGGAGAAAGCCGCGGCGATGTGCAGGATCAAGACGGACGACAGCCTCGTCAGTCTCTTCTTCCTCGGAGTTCTTTGCGATATCTTTATTTATATCGCCGTCGAGGGATACAGAAGCATACCGCACGCCGTGGGGAAATATCTTGCGATAATCTTCGGCGTCATGGTCTTCATCCTCGCGGGGACGGAGCACTGCGTAGCCGATATGTTCTATTTCTGGATGGGAGGCATGAGCGGCAGAGGACTCGTATGTATCCTCGTCATCACGCTCGGTAACTCCGTGGGAGGAGTCCTCCTCCCGCTTCTTCGCAGAATAACAAAAGAAAAGGTCAAATAAAAATGAAAATACTCGTAGTAGGCGGCGGCGGAAGAGAGCACGCCATAATCAGAAAGCTTAAGGAAAACCGCGAGGTAACAAAGATCTATGCTCTGCCCGGAAACGGCGGCATCGCCTCCGACGCGACCTGCGTCGGCATAAAGGCGACCGATATCGACGGGATCGTTACTTTCGCGTACGAGAACAAAATAGATTACGCGGTCGTCGCTCCCGACGACCCGCTCGCAATGGGCGCGGTCGACGCGCTCGAGGCGCACGGCATACCCTGCTTCGGTCCGAGGGCATCCGCCGCGGTGATCGAGAGCAGTAAGGTCTTCGCGAAGGATCTTATGAAAAAATACGACATCCCGACGGCGAAGTACGAGGTCTTCACCGACAGCGCGTCCGCGCTCGAATACCTCGAGACGGCGCCGATACCGACCGTCGTAAAAGCGGACGGGCTCGCGCTCGGAAAAGGGGTCACGGTCGCCATGACGCGAGAAGCTGCAAAGGACGCCGTAAAGTCGCTCATGATCGACGGCAAGTTCGGCAAGAGCGGCGCGAGGATCGTCATTGAAGAATACCTCGAGGGTCCCGAAGTCTCCGTGCTCTCCTTCTGCGACGGTGATACCGTAGTTCCGATGATCTCATCGATGGACCACAAGAGAGCGAAGGACGGCGACCTCGGCGAAAACACGGGAGGCATGGGAACGGTCGCTCCTAATCCCTACTACACGAAGGACGTCGCAGAGCGCTGTATGAAGGAGATCTTTCTCCCCACCGTCGCGGCGATGAAGGCGGAGGGACGCCCGTTCAAGGGCTGCCTCTACTTCGGTCTTATGATAACGAAGGACGGCCCGAAGGTGATCGAGTACAACTGCCGCTTCGGCGATCCCGAAACGCAGGTGGTGCTCCCGCTCCTCGAGAGCGATCTGCTCACGGTAATGAAGGCGACGACGGACGGCACGCTGAAGGATACGGAAGTAAAATTCTCCGATAAGTGCGCCTGCTGCGTCATCATGGCGTCGGACGGATATCCCGCTCACTATGAAAAGGGCTTTGAGATAACGGCGGAAGACGGCGCGTTGGAAGGCGTGTTCGTCGCGGGAGCTTCGCTTGAGGACGGACGTCTCGTCACGTCCGGCGGCAGAGTCCTCGGAGTCACCGCAACGGCGGCGACTCTCAAAGACGCGGTCGCCCTCGCATATGAAAAGGTCGGAAAGATACGCTTTGAAAACGCATATTACAGACGTGACATCGGAAAGCGCGCTCTCGAAGCGCAGGAGGACTGATTTGGTTTACAGAGTTTACGTTGAAAAAAGGCCCGGACTCGATAACGAGGCAAGAGCTCTCTGCCGTGAGCTGAGAGACCTCGTCGGGATCGCGGGACTTGAAAAAATAAGGATATTCAACAGATACGACGTCGAGAACATCTCCGAGGAGCTCTTTGACGTCGCCGTTCGCACGGTGTTCTCCGAGCCTCAGCTCGATATCGCAACGAGAGAGATGCCGCGCGTCGACGGAAAAGTTTTCGCTGTGGAATACCTCCCCGGTCAGTTCGACCAGAGAGCGGACTCCGCGTCGCAGTGCATACAGATAATCTCGTGCGGCACGAGGCCTCCCGTGCGTTCTGCGAAGGTCTACGTCCTCTCGGGCGACGTGTCGGACGAAGACGTCGAAAGAATAAAAAAGTACGTCGTCAACCCGGTCGAATCGCGCATAGCGTCGCTTGAGATACCCGATTCTCTCGAGGTGCGCGCGGAAGTTCCCGCTGACGTCGAAGTTCTCGAAGGATTCACCTCTCTCGACAGAGAGGGGCTCGACAAGTTCTGCGCGAAGTACTCCCTCGCGATGGACACGGACGACGCCGCGGTCTGCCGCGACTACTTCGCCTCCGAGCGCCGCGACCCGACCCTCACCGAGATCAGAATGATCGACACCTACTGGTCGGACCACTGCCGTCACACGACGTTTTTAACGACCGTCGACAACGTAAAGTTCGAGGACGCGGAGCTTGAGGCTGCGTACAGACGCTACCTCGCCGTCAGGGAAGAGCTCGGAAGGACGAAACCGCAGAACCTGATGGATATCGCGACTGTCGCGACGAAATACCTGAAGGCGAAGGGGCTCCTCGACAAGCTCGACGAGTCCGAGGAGATCAACGCCTGCACGGTAAAGATAGAGATCGAGGTCGACGGAAAACGCGAGCCGTGGCTCCTTCTCTTCAAGAACGAAACGCACAACCACCCGACTGAAATAGAGCCGTTCGGCGGAGCGGCGACCTGCATCGGCGGCGCGATACGCGACCCGCTCTCCGGCAGAGCGTACGTGTACGCCGCGATGAGAGTGACGGGAGGAGCCGACCCGACGGCGCCGGTATCCGACACGATACCGGGAAAACTTCCGCAGAGAAAGATCGTACGCACGGCGGCGGCGGGTTACTCGTCGTACGGAAACCAGATAGGACTTGCGACGGGTATCGTCGACGAGCTCTACCGTCCCGGATACGCCGCGAAGAGAATGGAGATCGGCGCGGTAATAGCGGCGGCTCCCGCCGAGAACGTGAGGCGCGAGCGCCCCGCGCCGGGTGACGTCGTCATCCTTCTCGGAGGAGCGACCGGCCGCGACGGCATCGGCGGCGCGACAGGCTCTTCCAAAGCGCACGACTCCCATTCGGTCGAGACGTGCGGCGCGGAGGTACAGAAGGGCAACGCTCCCGAGGAAAGAAAGCTTCAGAGGCTCTTCCGCGACAGGGAAGCGTGCCGCATGATCAAGAGATGCAACGACTTCGGAGCGGGCGGAGTTTCCGTCGCCGTGGGCGAGCTCGCGGACGGACTTAATATAGACCTCGACCGCGTTCCGAAAAAATACGAAGGACTCGACGGCACGGAGCTTGCGATCAGCGAATCTCAGGAGAGGATGGCGGTCGTCGTAGCGCCGGAGGACTGCGAGGCGTTCGCAGAGCGCGCAAGGCGCGAAAACCTTTCCGCGACCGTCATAGCGCGCGTCACGGAAGAACCACGTCTCGTTATGACTTGGAGGGGAAAGACCGTTGTCGACGTCTCGAGAGAATTCCTGAATTCAAACGGCGCTGAGAAGCATATATCCGTAGTCTGCGAGAAGCCGGAAGAGTTCTGCCGTGAGATACCGGAGACCTTTGAGGACGGAATGAAGGATCTGGTCTCGAGCCTTGAGTGCTGTTCGAGGCGCGGACTATCCGAAATGTTCGACTCGACTATCGGATCGGGAAGTGTGCTGATGCCGTTCGGCGGCAAATATCAGAGAACGCCGATCCAGGCGATGGTTCACAAGATACCTGTTCTTGACGGAAAGACCGACGACTGCTCCTTCATGTCGTGGGGATTCGATCCCGCGATATCCGAAAAGAGCCCGTATCACGGAGCGTACCTCGCGGTCGTCGAGAGCGTGTCGAAGCTCGTCGCCGCGGGCGCGTCTTTCGAGGACGTCTATCTCACGTTCCAGGAATACTTTGAAAAGCTGAGGCGCGACCCCGCGCGCTGGGGAAAACCTTTTTCCGCGCTTCTCGGAGCGCTCTCGGCACAACTCGATTTCGGCATAGCTTCCATCGGAGGCAAGGACTCGATGAGCGGCTCGTTCGAGGAGCTCGACGTTCCGCCGACTCTCGTCTCCTTCGCGGTGACGACGGGAAAGACCTCCGACGTCGTGACGCCCGAGTTCAAAGCGCCCGGACATAAAGTCATAATTATCGCGCCTGAATATGCAGACGGCGCCCTCCCCGACCCCGAATCCGAGAAGGAGTGCTTCCGCCGCGTGACAAAGCTTTGCCGCGAGGGCAAAGTGTTTGCGGCGTATACGCCCGGTTCGGGCGGCGTTGCGGAGGCGGTGTACAAGATGTGCATCGGCAACGGGATCGGATTTGAATACGACTCTACCTTCACGCTCACCGACGTCTTCTCACATTCGTACGGCTCGTTCCTCCTTGAAGTCGGGGAAGACGTCGGCGGGCGCACCGTCGGATATACGAACGGCAGCGGTGCGATCTCGCACGGCGGAAAATCCGTTTCGCTGACGGAACTCGACGGGCTTTACGAATCAAAACTCGAAGGCGTATACCCGACGCTGGAAAACGCGCCGTCGCACAAGCTCGAGAAGTTCTCGTATGATGCGGCAGAGCGCCGCGCTCCCGCGGTAAAGTGCGCAAGACCGCGCGTTCTTATACCGGCGTTCCCGGGAACTAACTGCGAGTACGATAGCGCGAGAGCGTTCCGTGACGCGGGCGCCGAGCCGAGCGTGTTCGTGATCAACAACCTGACCCCGGACGAGGTCGCCGCGAGCGCGGAAAGGTTTGCGAAAGAACTCTCCGAGTCTCAGATCCTCTTCGTCCCCGGCGGTTTCTCCGGCGGCGACGAGCCCGACGGATCGGGTAAATTCATCATGGCGTTTCTCAGAAACGAACAGATCAGGGCAGAGGTGCACCGCCTGCTCGACGAGCGCGACGGACTCGCGGCGGGTATCTGCAACGGATTCCAGGCGCTCATAAAGCTCGGTCTCGTTCCGTACGGGCATATAGTCGATACCGACGAGAACTCCCCGACTCTGACGTTCAATACGATCGCGCGCCACCAGTCGAAACTCGTGCGCATCAGGGTCGCATCGAACAAGTCCCCGTGGCTTGCGGGAACAAACGTCGGCGATATCTACACCGTACCGATATCTCACGGAGAGGGAAGATTCCTCGCTCCGGAGAACCTCATCCGCACGCTCGCGGAGAACGGTCAGATCGCGACGCAGTACGTCGACCTCGACGGAGATCCGACTGACGACGTCAGATACAACCCCAACGGCTCGCTCTTCGCGGTCGAGGGCATAACCTCACCCGACGGAAGAGTCTTCGGCAAGATGGGTCACAGCGAACGTATCGGCGCGGGACTTTATAAGAACGTCGTCGGCGAGTACGACATGAAGATGTTCGAATCGGCCGTGAAATATTTCAGATGAATAAAAAGAGAGGCGCGCTTCGTTGGAAGCGCGCCTCTTTGTTATATTTGGTAAAATTTATTCCGTTTCTCCTGCGAGCAGTTTTCTGAGCGCCAG